>WIAN01000127.1 GCA_015519985.1 Candidatus Woesearchaeota archaeon
CTTCTAAATGATTACTTGCAATTTTATGATGAGCATCAATAATTAAATTTAAAAGCTCATTATACTTTTCATGAACAGAATAAGATTTTTCTTCAACAATATTCAAATCTTTTTTCAAAACAATTTTTTTATATAATTCAAACAATTTTTCTTTTAATTCTTTCTTTTTATTTATAAAAATAGGTTTTAAATTAGAATATAATTTTAAAGCTTTAACATAGGTTTCTTCTGCTAATTGTAAATTGTTTTTATCAACATAAACATTGCCCTGATTAATTAAAGATAAAATATCATTATAAGTTTTTTCAAAAGAAACTTTATAATAATCTTTAATTTTTTCAATAATCTTTTTATAAACCATTAAAGATTCATTTTGCAATAAAGCTTTTTCTTCAAAAAAATAGTCTGAAATTTCTTGTATTTTCTTTTGTAAAATATGATAGTTTTCTTCAGCTTCATCAATTTTATTCTTTTCAACTAACGAAGATATTTTTTTAATTAAATCTTTACACTCTTTTATTTTATTATTATTTTCTTCTAAAAAAAGATTTTTTTGAAGTTCTGAAAGTTTTTTAAAATCTTCCAAAATTTTTATATGCACATCAATCTTTTCAGGTAAAATTTCAGAAGGCAATAATAAATACCTTTTTTTTAATAAAGAATAAATCTTCTTAGCTTCATCAATATTTTTTTCTTCAATTTTTTCATAAAATTTTCTTCTTAAATTTTCAATTTCCTTTAATTCTTCAGATAAAGCTTCATTCAAAAGTTTTTTTTTATAATTTGCAATTTTTAAATTCAAATCAACAATTTTTTCTTGCAAAGATTTTTTTTCTTCTTCAAAACCAGGAGGAAGTTTATTAAAAATTGTAATAGCATAATTCATAAAATTACTTACAGTTTCAAAATCATTATTTTTTAAAGATTCAGATATTTTTTTTAATAAATCTTCAATTTGTTTTTTTCCTTTTTCAAATCTATTTTTTTGTTCATAATCTAAAGCGAAAGTTAAATCTTTACTTAAACTAAAAAGATTTTTTTTCAACATTTCTCTTTGCAATTCAAATTGTTTTGGCAGTTCTTCATGATACAATTTTTTTAACTGTTCATAAACTTCTTTAGCTTTTTCAACATCACCTTGTTCTAAAAGTTTTTTAGCTTTTTCAACTAAAGAATTATATTCTGAAGATAAAGAAACATTCAAATTCAAATCGTTCAAATCACTATTTTTATCTTCTTCCAATTTTGACAAGTCTTTCAAATAATCTTTTAACTTATCACTCAACAAATAAAATTTTTGCAAAGCATTTTCATATTCAACTTTACTTTTAAGAATATTGTTTCTTTTATAATGATTCCAAGCAACATTTATTTTATTATTAAACTCAGATAATTCTTTTTGAAACTCTTCTTTTTCTTCAGGAGAAAGTTTGTTTTGAATATTATTAAAAGTTTCATTAAACTCTTTAGAAAGAATTTGTAAAGAATCATTTAAAGAATCATAATCTTTTAATTTTAAAAATTTTAAAGCTTCATCATAAACAGCTTCAAATTTTTCTGACAAATTAGAAAACTTTTGTTTTAAAGAAGGTTCTCTTTTATTATTAAGATTTTTTTCTTCATTTAAAGACAAATAAGGAGTTAAAAGGTTATAATTAATACTTACATCTCCAGTTTCTTCTAAAAATTTAGCCCAAGATTCAACAATACTTTCATCTACATTTAAAATTCTAGCAGCTTCAGGCAAAGACAAAGATTTTTTTTCTTTCAACAAGGATAATAAAGAATCTACCCCTGTTGAAATATTACTTTTAAATTCATCATTAATTATTGGAAACACCTCAAAAAAAGTTTTGTTTTAAAAATATATTCTATCCGGTTTTATCATAAACATTATTTCATATTTTCATTACAATTAAAAGTATGTTTAACTCCATTATTGTCTATGTAAGATAATGTAGCTTTTGAAGATCCAAAGTTAGAACTGTTCTCTGAATCTAACATTATTATATTTCCATCTTCATCAATCATATAAATACAAAAATCGTCAAAAACACCAAGCTGACTTTTTAAATTTTGATAACCTTCTTCAGTTAAAGATTTTTGTTTAAAATAATAATATTTGTCTTCATCAATAACATTATTTTTAACTAAAGTAGATTCATTTTCAGAAAGTAAAAAAGTTTGTGACAATTTAATAGATTCTTCATTTAAATTAACATTCAAATTTGAAGTTTTTAAATCATAAGTATAAAAAATCACACTTCCAAGTAAAAGAATAAATAAACCTGTAGCTACAATTGCATCAAAAGATAAAGATTGTGCTTTTTTTAACATAATTACACCTCAATAATAAAGTAATAAATACTAAACTAAATAAAACAACAATCATTTAAAAAGCTTTTGTTTATATTTTTATTTAATTTTTATTTCAATTTTTATTCTATGCTAACATTTACATACAATAAACCATTAGAATCTTCTAAAGTTTTAAAAATAATATTTCTTAAACCAGGACCCCAAATAATATTTTCAGCATCAATACTCACATTATAAGGACTATAAAAGCCTATGCTTATATCTTCATCAGGGAAATATCTTGGATAAAGATGAAAAACAAATTCTCCTCCATTACCATCAGGATAATTATAAAAAGTAATATTTTTTAATATTGAAGGAAATTGTTCTTGTAAAGTTAATTTAGTGTCTAAACCTTGAGTATAAGCTTCTTGAGCATAAATCGTCATTCTAGAACCTAATCTTAAAATTTGATTTTGTTCAATTTCAACAGATTGAGAATTAGAAAATTGATAAAATAAAAATAATGCAGGTATTAAAATTAAAAAAGTTAATCCAGTAACCATCAAATATTCTACAGAATACTGTGCTTTTTTATTTTTATTTCTTTTAATGTTTTTTTC
>WIAN01000128.1 GCA_015519985.1 Candidatus Woesearchaeota archaeon
ATTCCTGAAAATGCAGAAGAAGGAAACTATGATGTAGTAATAGAAGCATTCGGAGAAGATGATAACGGAGCAGAACACTATCAAAAAATGGATTTAACATTAAAAGTAAAAAGAGAAACACACGATATAAGAATAAAAAGTACAACATTAAATCCAACAATAGCATGCATAGGAGATAAAACAGACTTAATAGTAAAAGCAGAAAATCAAGGTAAAAGAGATGAAGACGTAGTAACAATATTAGTAGAATCCCCAGAATTAAATAATTATAAAGATTACAAAACATTCAGTTTAGAAAGATATGATGGGGATAACAAAAAAACAGTAACATTTACAATAGACACAAAAAATGCAAAAGAAGGAACATACACATTAAAAATAAAAGCATACTATGATGACAATTTAGCAGATTATAAAGAAGAAAAATTAACATTACAAAACTGTAAAAAAGAAGAAAATAAAACAGAAGAAAAACCAGTAGCAATAATAGTAGAACAAAAACCTTCAAGTCAAATAACAGGAATATCAACAACACCAGGAACAACAACAGAAAAAACATCACAAACAACAACAAAAGAAGAAAAAACAACAACAGACAAAACATTGTTATGGTTAATAATAGCAAACATAATATTAGCAATATTAGTAATAATAGTAATATTAATAATATTGTTCAAATAAAAAAAAGCAAAAAAGTAAAAAAATAAAAAAAGAACAGAACTAAAAACATTTTAAAATAATTATTTTTATTTTTTCTAATTTTTACTTTTCATTCTATTTTTATGTTTTTTCAAATAAGAATAAATTTTTTTACAATAACGATCAGATTTTTTATAGTATTCATCAAAAACTTTTCCAGAAACAAAAAAATTATTATTCCTCATAACTTTTTTATATAAAGAAAACAAATCTTTAATAAAATCTAATTCTCTAATATTGATTTTTAATTTATTTTTATATTCTTTTTTAGACAAAACTTCTTTAATCTGTTCAGAAACTTCCTCAGGATTATTAGGAATAAAACCTTCAAACATCAAAAAACTATGACTAGCATCAATAACAGCCCAGTACAAATCAATAATAGCTCTATTAATAAAAAATTTACTATTATACAAACTCTTATAAGATTTTAAAGCATAATTACTAATAGCTTCAGGACTAGGCCTTATTTTTCCTTTCTCCAATAACATTTTGAAAGGATCAAAAAAACCAGAATCGATAATACTAACTCCTTCTCTTAAAATGTTCAAAACAACAGGATCTCCAACTTTTAACAAATCCCAAAAAGTAGAAAGTTTTAAAGTAGTAACATGCAATCTTTTATCAGTATCTAAAATTAATCTATTAACGGTCAATCTGTAAACTTCAACAGCCTCTTTATTCAAATTTAAAGAAACATCATCAACAATAACTAAAATATCAATATCAGAATTTTCATCAAAATCTTCTCTGGAACTGCTGCCAAAAAAAACAATAGCTTTAATAAAATCTTTAAATTCTAAATACAATTTTTTAGAAAACTTTTGAGCAACTTCCAATCTTTTTAAAGTTTCATAGAATTCTTTATCTTCTTTAATATTTTTATTTTTACTTTTAGATTTATCATTAACATTATTCACTTTGGAAACACCTAAAAAAACATTAAACAAAACTAGTTTTTAAATTTTACTCTTTTAAAGGTTCTTTTTTTCTTTTTACTCTTTTTTTATTATTCTTTCCTCATTCTTTTTTATAATTTTTTTAATTTTTATTTTCACCTTTCTTTTTCTATTTTGCCAAAATACAATACTTTTTTATCAACACTATCAAAAATAAAAATATCGCCATAAAAAACTTTATTCAACAAATCATTCATAAAAACAAAATCATTAACATTACTGCCTAAAATGTCAGGGTTAAAACTAGGCATCAAAACAATATCAATATTTTTTTTAAAATTAAAAAGTTTAAAATTAACATTAACATTAGAAGTAAAAATACATTTAAACTTTTCACTAACAATACCATCATCAATCAAAAAAACAGGATGTTCATGACCAACAATAAAAGTATCAATCATTTCAATGCTCTTTTTATTTAATTTTTTTTCAATTTCTAAAAAAATTTTATCGCCATGGTAAATTAAAAAATTATTAACAATAAAAAAATCTTTTAAAACAAAATTTTCAGGAAGAGAAAAAGTTTTCAACATAACATCATGATTGCCTTTAATCAAAACAACATTTTCAAATTCATCTTTAATTAAAGAAAAAAACTTTTTAACTTTTAATCTATTTTTTTGAGTTAAAGAAAACTCATCAATAACATCGCCATTAAAAACAATATAAGAAACTTTTTTATTAAAAATTTTTTCAATGTCTTTTTTTAAAAAAACAATTTTATTAAATAAATCTTTATAATCTTTTAACAAAAAATCAATTCCCATAGAAGAATATTTAGAATCAAAATTTAAATGTAAATCAGAAATAATTAAAAAAACATAATCAAAATCTTTAAAATCTAAAATAATAACATTATCATAAAAATAAACATTATCTTTTATTTTTAAATCAACTTTTAAATCAACAACACTTTTTTTATTCATAAAAATATTGTTAAAAACAAAAAGTTATAAATGTTATTAAAATATCATTAGTTTTGATAAAAATGAAAGAAAAATGTTCAAAATGTGAAAAAAAAGTGTATATGTATGTTGATGGAACACCTTATTGCATAGAACATTTAGTTAAAGAATATTATGGAAAAAATGAAGAATGTTTGAAAGAACAGTTATATTTATTATCAGAAAAAGTATTTGAAAAAAATAAATTAGATTTTGATGAAAAAGAATTCATTTTAGAAGTAAAAAAACAATTTCCAAAAATAATAAAAGAATACCCTATACTTTTAAAAAATATTTAGAAAAAAAATAGTTGATAAAAATAAACAGAAAAAACAAAAAGCAACACATTATAGTAAAATTTATAAATAAGAATACTTTAAAACAATTTGGGGGTTTATAAATATGAAATTTAATACTAAAAGTTATAAGAATAATAAAAAAAACAACAAAAGCAGTTATAAAAACATAAAAAACACAATTATAATAGTATCATTTTTATTCTTATTATCTTTATTCTCTAACAGTGTTTTTGCATCTTACTCTATAACTTTTGACATTATTAACAACAAAATCTCCCATTCAGAAACAGCTTCTTTTTACATAACATTACAAAATACCGGAAACACAACAGAAAAAATAAGAATGAATTTTGAAGATGTAAAATGGTCTTTCAGAACAGAACCTTTAAGTTATTATTTTTCAGGAATAGAATTAAAACCAGGAGAAAAAAAATCATTCCCAATATATTTAAAACCTTCAGTTACATTACCTTACAATACTTATCTTTTAAAACTAACTTTTTATTCTGAAAATACAAATGAAAGAACAACAGTTACATTGCCTGTAAGAATAAAACTTCCAGGCACAGAAATAGGAGAATATTTAACAGCAGTATCTAAATTTGTAGAAGTACCGTTACAAGTAGATCCTAGAAATAATATACCTATAAAAATAAATTTAAAAAATAGAAATCCAAAATATATAAAAAATTTTACAATAATAATAACTTCAAATTTATTCAATAAAACATTACAAACAGAATTAAAACCCTTAGAAGAGAAAACATTAATAGCAAATATAACATTGCCAAAAAACATTTCCCCTCAAAAAGTAAATTTTAAAGTAGAATTTATTGCTGACGGAGATAGATTAACACCTACAATAAAAGAATCATTTTACATAAAAGGTTATGAAGATATTAAAAAAAATGTTACAGAAGAAAAATCTTTTTTTAGAATAACATACAAATACAAATTTAAAAATGAAGGAAATGTAAATTCAAAAGTAGAAGAATATATTAAAACAAATTTTTTTTCAAAGCCATTCATTACAATATTAGAAGAAAATAATGTTTTAAAAAAAACAACAGTAAATAATGAAACAGGAACATATTTAATATTAAATTCAGATTTGAAACCAGGAGAAGAAAAAGAATACACAATAATTTATAACTACATTTTATTATTCTGGCTAATAGTATTTTTAATAGTAGGATTATTTGTATATAATATGATGAAAAGCCCTATAGAAATTAAAAAAGATGCAGTGGTAGTAGGAGTTTCAGAAGGAGGAATTTCAGAAATAAGAGTTGTATTACATTTAAAAAATTTAACAGGAAAAAGATACAAAAATATTAATGTAGTAGATATAATACCTAAACTAGCAGAATTCATACCTGAAAAAGATGATTACTCTCAAAGCAAAGTTTATAGTAATAAAAATGAAGGGAGTATAGTAAAATGGAATTTAGACGGTTTAGAAAAATATGAAGAAAGAATATTAACATACAGAATAAAAAGTAAGTTAAGCATATTAGGAGGATTAACATTACCAAGAGCAATATTAAGATTTACAGATGAAACAGGTTCAGAACAAGTAACAAGAAGCAATACAGTAAAAATAACTTTATAATACTGTTAAATTTTTATTATACTATTTTATTCTCGTTTTTTCTCATTTTTTTTATTTGATATTTTTTTATTTCTATTATAAAATAATAACAACAATTTAAAATAAAAAAATAGTTAAAACACAATTATGAACAATGTTAATGATAATTTTGACAATTCGCAATTAAAAAGAACATTAGGCTTTTTTTCAGTATTAGCATTAAGCATAACAAGCATAATGGGTACAGGAACTTTTTTAGGTGCAAGAATAGGGGTAGAAATAGCAGGAAAAGCATCATTATTTTCTTGGATATTATTGTTTTTTATAAGTATAATTATAGCTATGGTTTTTGCAGAACTATCAGGAATGTATCCCAGAGCAGGAGGAGTTTATGAATTTGCAAAACAAACATATGGAAGAAGCATAAGTTTTTTAACAGGTTGGACTGCGTGGATGGTTGGAAACATAAGCATAGTGTTATTAATAGTTGCAGGATTAAAATATTTATTAACTTTTAACGATACACAAAATATAATAATAGCAAGTACAATAATAATAGTATTAAATATAATAGCCTTTATAGGAGTAGAATTTTCATCAGGAGTAGTATTATTCTTAACAATACTATTATTAGGCTCAATGTCAATATTGTTGTTTCCTGCTTTGTTAAAAATAAATTTACAAAATATTCTTCCATTAACTTACAAACCAATAGATAAAATGTTAGTAGCAGCATTATTCTTAGCAGAAAGTTTTTTCGGATGGGAAGCAGCATCATACCTGTCAGAAGAAACAAAAAATCCAAAAAAAACAATACCTTTAGCAATAATAACAGGAGCAATAATAGTAGGAATATTAGTATTATTAATAGTAGTTTCACTAATAGGAGTTTTCGGAGTTGAAGGATTAAAACATTCACAAACACCATTCACAGATTTAGCAAATGTAATATTCAACAATAACAAAAATGCAGGAATAATAGTTTCATTAATAATAGCAATAAATTTAATTTCAAGCGCAGCATCAGGAATAGTAACACAACCAAGACTATTGTATAGTATGGCAAAAGATAAATTATTTTTACATTCTTTTTCAAAATTACATAAAAAAACAAAAACACCATTAAACGCAATAATATTTCAAACAATAATCAGTTTGATAGTAGTACAAATAGCATTTGGAAATTATGAGTTTTTATTAAAAATGTTATTGCCATTAGCAATAATAATATATTTTTTTATGATAATAGCAATACCAATATTAAGAATAAAAAAACCTTATGAAGAAAGAAGTTTTAAAATGCCATTAGGAATAATATTATCGTCAATAGTAGCATTATTTTTTTTATACTTACTATACAACTGGGCTATAACAGAAAAAGATGCAATAAAAATGTTAAGTTTTTCATTCTCCCTAATATTTTTAGGAATACCAATATATTTGTTGTTAGAATCATATTATGATCCTAACTTTATAACGAAAACAAATGAAATGTTATATCCTATATTAAAAACAAATTTTTATGATTCAAAAACAAGAAAAGAAATAGAGTTATTTTTAGAAGAAATAGATTCTAAAAAAATATTATTAATAGGGGGAGCAAGTGCATATTTTATAAAAAAATTATTAAAAAAAGTAGGACCTTCAGGATTATTATATGTGACTAGTTTTAGTAAAAAAGAATTAGAACATTTAAAAAGATTAATAGAAAAATTTTACATAAAGCATAACGATATAGGAAAAATAATATTAATTTATGATAAAAAACACTTTTTAAGAATACCTCCAGAAGTGCATAAAGTAGATGTAGTTATATCTTCAGGTTTTTTCAGTTACATACAAGATTTAGATTTGTTTTTAATGCATTTAAAAAAAACTCTTCCAAAAGGAGGAAGATTAATATTTTTAGAATATGTAAATCACTTTCACTTTTTACCAGATCCAGAATTATTATCTGATTATAAAAAACTAGAAGAAACATTCAAAAAACACGGTTTTAGCATACAAATAAAAAAAGAAATAGGTTTGTTACAAAATAAAATAATAATATACGGAATTTATGGATTTAATAACATACCATACATATGAACCAAAATGGAAAAAACAATATTAGAAAAATACTATTTATTTACAACAACATTATTATTGTTAGATTTATTTTATATAATAATTTTAAAAAAAGGAAACATTAATTATTTCAATTTAATAATATTAACATTACTTTCAATAAATTATATTTTGTTTTTATTCTCAATAGTATTAAAAGAAAAAAAAGCTTTATTAGAACTGTCATTAACAATAATATTTTTAAACATATTATTTTCAACAATAAACATAATAA
Source organism: Candidatus Woesearchaeota archaeon (assembly GCA_015519985.1). GTDB lineage: Archaea > Nanobdellota > Nanobdellia > Woesearchaeales > WAPJ01 > WIAN01. Next base: position 6,834 of record WIAN01000128.1, read on the forward strand.
ACTATTATTATTTTAACACACAATTTTTAATAAACAAAAAAGAATATAATTTTTTTATAATACTATTATTTTTTTCTATAACAATAATATTTTTTGATTATATCTTAAATTTTATAGAAAAAATAAAAATAAAAAAAATTGAAAATAAAAAATTAAAACAATAAAAAACAATCAATTATTTTCTAAGAGTTCAGAAGTAATATTAACTTCTTTTAAATTATAACTTCCATTTTTAAAAGCAGTATAAGCAATTAGAGCTCTTTCAGCATAATCAAAAACATCTTCAGAATATTTTTCTTTTAAAAATTTTTCAGCTAAACCATCTAACTTTTTTCCTGATTTGTCTTTTAAATTAAAAGAATTAACATAACTTACAAAAGAATCAATAGTTCCGGGTCCTGCATAATAAGAAGCAAAAACAATTCTTAAAGGAAAACTTTCATAATCATATTTTTCAGAAAAATCTTTTGCTTTATCCAAAACATCTTTAACATACAAAACAGAAGCATAAACATTATCTTCAACATTACACAAATTTAAATTCAAACCATACTTTTTATTTAAAGTTTCTTTTGTATCAAAAGTAACATGCATAGGAGCAACAGCAACTTTAGAATCATTATTATAAAGACCCATACTTTCATTATTAACAATTGCATACAAAGTATTTTCATCAACACCAAATTTTGAAGAATAACTTTCAATAATCTCAGCTAAAGTTTTATTTGATGTTATTCTTTTATTACAAAGATTATAATTTGCTTTATTATAAAAAGTTTCTTTAACAGGCGAGTTAAGATTATTAACTGTTGTTTTTAACCTTCTTAAATCCGGACTTTCAGAATAAGGAACTTCAACCAAAACTTTTTTTTCAACTCCTTCTTCTTTTATTGTTTTTATTCTGGAAACAACATTAACTTTATAAACAGCTTTATCATAAGGATTGTATAAAGAAAAAACATTATTAACTTCGTTATTGTTTTGTTTTTCCTCAACAATCCCTTCATCTAACTTAACATTGTTAGGATTATTATTATTAGAAACAATACTTTCTAAAGTTTTAGAATTATCAAAATTTTTGGGGGCAAAATTATTTACAAAACTATTAACTGGATTAGGAAAACTTAAAAGAGCTAAAGCTAAAGCAGTACTGTAAGCCAAACCTCTTAATGTTTTTCTAAAATTCATAAAAACCACATTTTTATCTTTATTTTACCTACGTTTATTTTATTTACTTTTAGGTAGTAAAATACCTTTTTAAATCTTTCTAATTTTAAAAAAAACTATGGAAAACAAAGATTTTGATGAAAACTGCATATTTTGTAAAATAGTAAAAAAACAATTGCCTTCAAATATTGTTTATGAAGACGAAAATTTTTTAGCATTTTTAGATATAAACCCTGTAAATAAAGGACATACATTGGTAATTCCTAAAAAACATAAAAAACATTTATTGGAAGAAAATGATGAAACTTTACAAGAATATTTAAAAGTTGTTAAAAAAGTAGCATTAGCAGTAAAAAAAGCAACAAATGCAGGAGGAATAAATGTAATGAATAATATAGAAAAAACAGCGGGACAAGTAATATTTCATACACACATCCACATCATTCCAAGATTTGAAAATGACGGTTTAAAAT
>WIAN01000129.1 GCA_015519985.1 Candidatus Woesearchaeota archaeon
CCATGCTTGGTGTTCCTTTCATTAATAACTACCTCATTTTTTATTCTGAAGGATTGATAAAAACTATTGTATCTCCTCTTATGAATAATTTTCCTAATTTTCTTAATATTTCTCCATTTTGTCTTTCTTCAGCTTCTTCTAAATAAAGATTAACATGAACATCAAAAGCTTTTAAAACTCCAATGTATTGTTTTCCTGATTTTAATTCAACTACTACTCTTTTATTTCTTGCTTCGTTCAAACCATCTAAAGGTCTTGATATTTCCATAATTATAACCTCTTATTTTTGAGATAAATAGTTTATTTATAAAAGTTGCTATTTTAAAACAAAAAATAATATATTTACTTAAAAGTAGTAAAAAAATAGAAAAGTTTATAAATAAGAAAAACAAACCAATAACAAAACAATCAAAAAATATCATAAAGGTGGTTATATGAGTTTAGAAGAAAAAACATCCCTAGAAATTGAACCTTATTCAGCAGGAATAGAAGTTTATTCAAGAATGAATACACCTTTAAAAAAAATTTCTGAAACAGTAGGTAAAACATATGTTGTTGCATCTTTACTTTTAAAAAATCGAAAATATCAAAGAAAGTTGGGTACTGTTGTTAAAGAAATGCAAACAGATAAAGGAAAAGTCGTATACGCAGTTCGTTTTGGTAACGAAAGTGATTCAGTTACTTTTGGTAGTATAACTCTTAGAGGTATAAATACTCCCTATGTAAATGTACCTGGATATATTCTGTCTAAAAAGGAAGAAGGAAATTCAACTGTGTATAGAGTATTACCTATCCCTGAAAAAGACAGACCTGATATTGAAGAACTAATAAGAGAAAGAGAATCTGAAATAGGTGATAAAAACTTTGTAAACTTTTGGGATAGAGATTAAATAAACAAATTATAAACACAAACTATAAAAAAAGTGGTGTTTTATGAAAAACAAATGGAAAAAATTAGCTCCTTATATTTTAGCTGGAATAGTAGCAATAGGATTAACAAGCGATAAAAGTTTTAAAACACCTATCAATTTAGAACAACACACAAATACAATTGAAACTATAATAACAGAAAATACACCTAAACAATTAAATTTAGAAGAAAGAGTACAACAAATACCAAAATTACCTGATGAATTTTATCAAAAGGGAATAGTTGAAGCATCTCAAAGAGAAGGAGTTGTGGCTTCAAAAGAAAATACAAGGTTTATAGGTACTTCTGGAGTTTATGATTGTGTTGGTATTATTGGTTATTCTGAAGAGACTGGTTTGGGATTTGTAGCTCACTATGATTCTTTAACAGATAAAGATTTTAAAGAAATGTTAAACAATCCTTATTATAACCCTTTACCTACAAGTTTAGGTTTTTTGCCTTACTTTTTAGAAAAAGGAGATAAAAGTAATAGAGAAGTAACATATGAAGTTAGAATTTTTACAACTCCCAGAGGGGACAAAGAGTTGTTAGAAAAAATAGTTTCTTATATAAATTATATGAATGAATGGTCTGATAAAGTTAAATTTGAAATAGAAAAAGTTGATACTAATAGTAATGGAACATTGTTTTTAGATTTGAAAACAGGAAAATATTTTTCCTACATTCCAGAAGGTACAAAAACATCCATAAGTTATAAAAATCCTGATGAATATGATATTAGCAGATATATGTTTCCAGGAGAACTAGACTGGAAGGTTTTATATGCTTTAAAATAATTTTATTCTTCTTTTTTTATTTTTATTATGAAAAAGCCATCCATGTTTGTTTTATGAGGCCATAGTCTTATTGCTTTTTTTACTCTACTATCTATTTTTATTGTTTTTTCATTTTTTTTATATTCTTCGTAAGGTTTTGAAATGTTTTTTATATTTATATTTTCTTTTATTGTTTTTGCTTCTTCATGTTTTTTTAAAAAATTGTTTATTACTAATTCATTTTCTTCTACTTCTAAACTGCAAGTACTATATACTAGTGTTCCTCCCGGTTTTAATAAGTCATATGCTTTTTCTAATAGTTGTGTTTGCAATCTTTGCAATCTTTCTAAACCTTTAGGATTCCACATTGTTAATGATTTTAAACTTTTGCTTAATGTTCCTGTTCCTGAACATGGAGCATCTAATAGTATGTTGTCAAATTTTTTTTTAAAATTTAAATTCCTACCATCTTTGTTTGTTATTATTGTGTTTAAAACCCCCATTCTTTCTAAATTTGCTTTTAATGCTGTTATTCTATTATAATCTATTTCGTTTGCTATTATTACTCCTGTGTTTTCTTTTATTGCTGCTATTTGTGTTGTTTTGCTTCCTGGTGCTGCTGCCATGTCTAATGTTAATGTATGTTTTTTTGGATTTAACATTAATGGAGGTATCATACTGCTTGCTTCTTGAACATAAAAATATCCTAATACGTGTTCTTCTAAATTTCCTATGTCTCTTCTATCTTCTTTTTCTATATAAAATCCTTCTTTTATAAAACTTATTTGTTTTAAATTCCAATTTTTTTCTTCTAATCTTCTTTTTAACTCTTCTACTTTTATTTTTAAAGTATTTACTCTTATGCTTCTTTTAGCATAATCTAAAGCTTTATCTATAAA
>WIAN01000130.1 GCA_015519985.1 Candidatus Woesearchaeota archaeon
AAAGTGTATATTGAAAATATAAAATTTATAGTAGAAATACTGCTATTGCTTGCTATAATACTTTCACTTTTTATTTTTGGAAATATTAATATTAAAAAAAATGAAGCTATGCTTGTTCCTGTTCCTGGAAGATAAGAAAAAATAATTCCTAAAATTAAAGAAAAAAATATTATTTTAAAATATTCTTTTAAAAAAATTTTGTTAAAAAAATTTTCTAATTTAAAGTTTTGTTTTACAACAGTATTTTTATTTTTTAAACTTTCAAATAATATTGGCATTCCAAAAAGTCCTGAAAGTAAAGGCATTATCAAATTAAATTTTAAACTTAAAAGTCCAAGAATAGAAGAAAAAATAATTGTTAAAAAACTTTTAAAAGAAAAATTGTAAAAAGTTAAAAATAATAATATTAAAGTTAAAATAAAAATTATATTTTTTTCATATAAGATTATGTTTAATAAAAAAATTATTTTTTTAGAGAATAAAAATAATAATATTGTTAAAACTCCTCCTATGTAAGAAGAAAAAATGCTTATAATTATTGCTTTATACGCTTTTCCTTTTAAAAAAAGTTTGTGTATAGGAAGTAAAGAGACAAAAGTATTATTGTCTGGAACTCCTAAAAGTGCTGTTGGAAAAATTTCAGTTATAGTATGAGTGATTGCTAAACTTATAATAAAAATAGAAAAGTCGTAATTGTTAAAATTTAAAATTTTAGATAAAAAGTTAAAGTTTAAAAGTAAAAAAGAAACTATGTTATTTACATGCAATCCAGGAGTAAAACCAGTTATAAAACCAAAAAAGATTCCTAAAATTATAGACAAAAAAATATTAAAATCTAATAAATTAATTGTTGAATTAAGTATAAATGTAAAATCCATAAAAAAAATGTTTTTTTAAAATTTAAAATGTTAAAATAAAAAAAGTTGAAAAAGTTTCAAAAAAAAGCGAAAAAAATAAGAGCAAATGTGAATTTTTAAATAAAAAAATTAACAAAAAAAGAATAAAGTTTAAAAAGTAAAAAAGAATAAAAAAAAATAAAAATATAAAACAAAAAATAGACAAATAAATAAAATAATAAGGAATAATAAAAACAATACAAAAAAGAGGTGTTTTTTATCAAATACGATTATGACCTTATAATTATTGGTTTAGGACCTGCAGGAATGCCAGCTGCTGCAATGGCAGGAAAATTAGGATTAAAAGTTTTAGGAATAGAAAGAAGAGCTTTAGGAGGAGAATGTATGAATTTAGGATGTATTCCTTCTAAAGCTTTAATAAGAATGTCTCATTATAATCAATATCCTTTTAATGAAATAAAAAAAATAGTTTCACATCTAATAGACGAAAAAAAAGATTTGATGAAAGAAAGCAATGTTGAAGTTAGCTACAATCAAGCTTACATTTTAGACAAACATACTGTAAAACATGGAAATAAAAAAAGTACTGCTAGAAAAATTTTTATAGCTACAGGAACAAGACCTATGATTCCTCCAATAGAAGGTATTGATAAAGTTGATTATTTAACTAATGAAAATGTTTTTTCTCTAAAAAAAGTTCCTAAAAGCATGTTTATTATAGGAGGAGGACCTATAGGAGTAGAATTATCTCAAGCATTTAATAATTATGGAACAAAAATAATTTTAGCTCATATGGATAAACATTTAATATTAAAAGGAGATGAAGAAGCTGCTAAATATTTAGAAGAAAAAATGAAAAAGCAAGGAATAAAAGTTTATAATTCTACTATTATTAAAAAAGTAGAAAATGTAAAACAAAAAGGTAAAAAGATGATTAAAGTTTATACTTCTAAAGGTAATTTTATAGTTGAAAAATTATTGGTTGCTGCAGGAAGAAAAGTTAATGTAGAAAATTTAGGTTTAGAAAATGCAAAAATAAAATATGACAAGCATAGAATTTATGTTGATAAATATTTAAGGACTAATGTTAAAAATATTTATGCTATAGGAGATGTTAATGGAGAAAGTTTTTTTTCACACACAGCTATTTTGCAAGGAGCAATTGCAGTTATGAATACTATGAGTCCTTTTAAAATTAATCATAAAAAGTTTGTTTTGCCTTGGAGTGTTTTTAGCAATCCAGAATTTTCTCATACAGGTTTAAGTGAAGAAGAATTAAAAAAAGTTAAAGGAGTAGAAATGGTTAAATATGATTATGATGAATTTGGAGGTAGTTTGTCTCAAAATGCTAAAGGTTTTATAAAATTGTATGTTAAAGGATTCAGAGTTTTAGCAGTCACTATTATTGGAGATAAAGCTTCTGAATTGATTAATGAATGGACTGCTATAATACAAAATAAAATTCCTTTGTACAAAGTTAGTTTTACACAACATTCATTTCCAAGTTTAAGTTATATGAATAAAATGATTGTTGATAAATGGATGATGAAAAAAATGGATAGTTTCAAATATAAAGGTTTAATGAAATGTTTTTTTAAACTATTTTAATTTTTTTTTATTAATTTCTTAATTTTTTTTATTTTGATTTTTGTTAAAAACAATCATTTTTTAAATCTTTTTTTCTTTCCATAAAATTATGTTGATATTAGTACATTATGGAGAAATAGCTTTGAAAGGAAAAAACAGAAAGTTTTTTGAAAATATGTTAGTAGAGAATATAAAAAAAGCTTTTAAAAGAATAAATTTAGATTTAAAAGTAAAAAAAGTTAATTCTCAATTATTATTAAAAATAGAAAAGGAAGAAAAAGAAAGAGATAAAATAATTTTAATATTAAAAAATATTCCTGGAATTTACGATTTTAGTTTTGTAAAAAAAATAGAAAGAAAAAAAAACAGTTCAGATAAAAAAGTACTAGAAGAATTAAGAAAAAAAATAATAGAAGAGTTAAAAGAAAAATATAAAGATAAAGAAACATTAACTTTTAGCATAATTACAAAAAGAAGTGATAAAAGCTTTACAATAAAAAGTCCAGAAGTAAATTCTTATATAGGAGAGGAATTATACAATAACAATTTTAAAATTGATATAAAAAATTCTAAAATAAAAATATATATAAGAATATTAAAAGATGAAATATTATATTATTATGAAAAATATTATGGAATGAAAGGACTGCCTTTAAAACAAGGAAAAGTATTATGTTTATTAAGCGGAGGAATAGATAGTAGTGTAGCACCTTATTATATTATAAGAAGAGGAGTGAAAGTAGATTTTTTACACTTCCACACATTTAAAGAAAATTCCTTAGTTTTAAATACAAAAATAAAAAGTATAATAAAAATATTTAACAAATACCAATTTGAAAGCAAATTATATTTAATTCCTTACCACGAATATCAACTTTCTACTTTTAATAAAATTCCAGAAAGATATGATTTAGTAGTGTTTAAAAATTTCATGTTAAAAATAGCAGAAAAAATAGCTTTAGAAAAAGGATATGATGCAATAATTACAGGAGACAATTTAGGACAAGTAGCAAGTCAAACATTAGAAAATATAAGAAGTACAAGTTTTAACATACGACACACAATATTAAGACCTCTAATAGGTTTTGATAAAGAAGAAATAATAAAAAAAGCAAAAGAAATAAATTCTTACAAATATGCAATAGAAGATTATAAGGATTGTTGCAGTATAATAAGCAAAAAACCACATACAAGAGTAAAAGTTGAAAAAATAAAAGAAATAATAGAAAAAATAGATTATAAAAAATTAATAGAAGACAATTATAAACTATTAGAAGAATATACAATAAAAGAATATGAATATTAAAAGTATTGAAAGTTATGCTGCTTTTCCATATAAAAGATTGTTTAAATATTTTTCATAACCATCATGATCATCTGTTTTAAAAGCTTTCAAAAAAACAAGTCTGCCGTTTTTGTTTTCAAATAATATTCTAACAACATCTTTTTTATGACCTAATTCTATTATAG
>WIAN01000131.1 GCA_015519985.1 Candidatus Woesearchaeota archaeon
ATTTTTAATAGGATCAACAAGATTTTCAGCTTTGATAGCAGACATTTTTTTAAACTTAGAAGTAATATTATTCAAAGAATCATTAAATTTAGAAAGAAAAATTATGTTATAATCAACAGCAAATTCCATACTTTCCAAATCACTTTTAATATTTTTTTTAAACATATTAAACTCAGAAATTTTATTATTAGTTTTACTCATCTCTACACTAACAGAATCAAGTTTTTTCTCAGCAGAATTAATAGTTTTTCTATTCTCCTCAAAAAGATTATTAGAAGAACTTTTAAAAGAATACAATTTACTCTTAGTATCTTGTAATTTGCTTTTCATATTTTGAACATCACTATACGCTTTATCTAAATCTCCAGTACAAACATCTTCATTATTCTTAGCAGTATAAATTATACTACAAACAGGTTTTTCAGAAGTATTAAGAATAGAAACAATATAGTCAGGATTAGAATAATATTGAGATAAATCTAAATAATGATAAGAATTACAATTATTATTATAAAATTCTTCATCTAATTGAGAAGTTACTCTTTCTTTTTCTTGCTTTTTTCTTAAAAGCTCCGCTTCTGATTGAGAAAGTAAAATTTCATAAGAATAAATATCATTCAAAGTTAAATCAATATTTTCATTAACCATTTTATTAAATTCTAAATTTTGAGAATAAAAAGAATCTAAATCTCTTCTAAAAGAACCAATATCAAAATTAGGAGAAGAAATATCTAACTTTGAAGAAGACAACAAATTTTTATTATACTCAATTTTTTTCTTCAAATCTTTACTTTTTAAAACTAAATCATTCAAACCTGATCTTTTATTTTCGATTAAACTGTCAATATTAGCAATATCATTAATAAAAGAAGAAGTAAGATTATAACTTAAATCTTTAGTAGCATATTGCATTTGTCTAGACATAATATTCAATAAAGAATAAACCAAATTCATTCTAGAAGGATTAACATAAAACAAAACTTCCTTAGAAGAATCATCATAATCAATACACAAATTAACCTTATCAAACTTTAACCTTTCATTACACTCTTCAATAGAATCAAATTTTTCTACATTAAAATGTTTTTTAACATTATCAATAAAATAGTTTAAAACACTATCATAACTATTAGCATGAACACCAACAGTAACATTTTGAAAAGAAGAAGTATTAAAAGCTAAACCAGCAAAAACAATCAACAATAAAGGACCTAACATAACCCCGAGAGCAGCCCATTTATACTGTAATAACAACTTCAAATTTTTTTTAATAATCTTAAAAAGCTTCATAAAAAATCACTTTTTCAAAACAAAATATTCAAAAATATCATTCAAAGTAGGTTTTTCAAAATCAAAATCAACAATTTTCTCATTCAACTTTTCAACAAGAGGAATTTCAGCTTTCAAAACTTTCAAAGGATCATTAGTAGAAATAATAAGCCTTCCCTTTTCAATACGATATTTATCAATACTAATAAGCTTTTTCAAATATCTTAAAATTCTAGAATAATTTTTAGATTGAACTTCCAAATGAACTTCATAACTTTTCAAAAAAACTTTTTTTAAATTTTCAATACTATCAAAAGCAACAATTTTTTTATCATTCAAAATAGCTACTTTATCAGCAACTTCCTCCAAATCAGAAAATAAATGAGAAGAAAAAATAATAGTTTTACCCATATTCTTAATAGCTTTAATAATCTTCAAAAAATGCTCTCTCAAAACAGGATCAAAACCAGTAGTAGGTTCATCCATAATCAAAATTTCAGGGTTATGAATCATAGCACAAGCAAAGTCAAGCCTTCTTCTCATACCCCCAGACAATTTTTTACTCAAAACATTCTTTTTACTTTCCAAATTTAAAAATTTTAAAAGTTGATCTGCATTATGTTTAATAACATTATCAGAAAGATCATACAAAGAACCAAAATATTCCAAATTTTCAAAAACAGTAAGTTCATCATAAAACCTATTTTCTTGACTTACAAAACCAATCTTTTTCAAAAATTCCTTTTTATTATAATGAGAATACTTTTTACCATTAAAAATAATACTTCCAGAATCAGGTTCGTAAAAACCAACAAGAATTTTCAAAATAGTACTTTTACCAGCTCCGCTTTTACCAATCAAACCTAAAATTTCATTTTTTTTAACATGAAAATTAATTTTATCCAAAACCTTTTGCCTTCCAAAAGATTTAGAAATATTAACAATTTTAATCTCATGATCTTCAAAAGAACTTTTCAAATCAGAATTTAAACTCGTATTTGTTTTTCTTTTTACTTTTTTTCTTTTATTATATTCAATATTTTCTTTCTCTTTTTCTTCAAAATCAATATGTTTAAGCCTAACCATAAAAAAATCAATAAATTTTAAATTACTACTCTTAAAAAAAGTTAGTATTCACTAAAAAACAACAACAAAACAAACAACATTAACAACAAAACAAACAAAACTAATAACACTATTAATAATATCAATAAAAAATTCTAAATTAATAACAAACTTTATGTTCGAATCCTATTTCAAAAAAACTCGAAAAAATTTTGTTTTTTTTATAAAAAATTTATTAAAAAATACAAAAAATTTTTAGAATATGAAACCTTATATTTTAATGAAAACAAAACAACACTTACAAGGAGCATTTGCAGAAAAACTAATATATAGTTATTTTAAAAAGAATAAAGAAAAAGTATTTACTCAAAAAAATATTAAAAGAAATTTTAAATTACCAGAAGAAGTAAAAGAATATATAAACAAAAATTATTCTGAAAACATAAAAATAATAAAAATATTAGAAGAATACCCTTTTGATATTTTAAAAATAAAAAAACAATTAGAAGTATTTGAAATAAAAAGCAAAATAGTAAAATTTAACAAAGATGACAGAAAATTTGACACTTCAAAAATACAAATTGAAACTTTTAAAAAACTTTCAGATTTAAATATAAAAGTAAAAATACTATTTTTATGGTTGTACAACGAAAAATTTTATTTTAAAACATACGATTTTAAAGATTTAAAAATAATAGGAGTGAAAAAACCAAAATTTTATTTACAAAAAATATATTATTCTCCAAAATATAAAACATACACTCCTATAAAAAAATATTATGATGTTAATTAATAACGAACTTTATGTTCGAATCCCACCAAAAAACAAAAGTATTCTAGTAGAACTAATGATTTTTTAAACTTTTATAATGGTGTGGGGGGTGGGATTCGAACCCACGAACCCACTAAGGGACTGGATTCCTCATAGTGGTTTTTTGCTCATCGTATAAAACTCGCAACTCAAATATCTTGAGTCCAGCGGATTTGACCGCTTTCCTACCCCCACAAAAGCAAATTATAGTTTAAATAGTTTTTATAATTGTTTTTATATCGTTTTTTATTTATTTTAAAATAGAAAATTGTAATTATTTAAAAAACTTTTTAAACAAAGATTGTTTTTTAAAATTTATGTTTTCCAAAGCCAATAAAAAAGCACAAGTTTCTATGGAGTATATGATAATAATAGGTTTTAGTTTAATGGTAATAATTCCAATAATTATCTTAGCAACAAATTATTCTACAGATTACAGTTATAAATTTAAAAGTTATCAAGCTCAAAAAGCAGCAGATATTTTTACAAAAATTTCAGACGAGTTATTTTTTGAAGGCTATCCTAGTAAAAGAACAATAAAAATTTATATTCCTGACAATATAAAAGATTCTTACATAATAAACAAAACTATAGTTTTTGAATTAAGACAAAAAAATGAAATAATAAAAGTTTATAGTACAGCAGAATACGCAAATATGAGTTTTGAAAATAAAATAACTAACTCTGGTTATTTAACTTTTGAATTGTACCATGCTATTAATGATACTATTGTAATAAAAAAGAAGTGAAAAATAAAAATAAACAAAAAAATTAAGAGTAAAAATGATAGAAGAAATAAATAAAATAAACAAAAAAATTAAGAGTAATGGAAATAATAAAAAAAACAAAAAAGCACAAATGATAATGGAATACACTATAATGTTTTCATTAGCAGTCATGTTTTTAGTTTTAATGTTAGCTTTCATTTCAAAACAAGTAGATGATAATTTAGATAAAAAACATTATTCTGCATTAGAAATGCAAAAAAATATTTTAGAAGAAAAAATTAACGCTTTACTAATAGCAAAAGAAGGTTATGAAGACAGTTATTATTTTTCAGGCTACAAAGAAGGAATAAAAATGACTTTAAACATGACAAAAAATTTAATGATATTAAACACTTCAAGAAAAAAAGTTTATTTAAGTTATCCTGAAATAAACGCTTCATTTCAAATAAACAATGGAACATTATTATTCAAAAAAGAAAATAATACGATAAGCATAACAGTACAATAAAAAAATTCTTTTGATAAAAATGATAGAAAAAAAAGATAAAAAAAATAAAAAAATAAATAGAATAATAAAAGAAAACAAAAAAGCACAAACAAACTTTTTCGACTTTATAATAGGATTCACAATATTTATAGTAGTACTAATAATTTTTTTTAACGCTTCACAAAAAACAAATTATTATGAGGATAATAAAAATTTTTTAAGCAACACAATACTATCAGAAGGAATACCTAAAAATTGGAATGAAACAAACTATTACAAACCAGGAATATTAACAAACAAAAGTTTAGACGAAAAAAAATATGAAATGTTTTACAACCTTTCAAAAAAAAATCTTTTAAAAAAAATATACAAAAAAAATTTCATGATAAAAATATACAATTATAATAGATCAGGAGAAAATATTTTAGAAATAAAAAATATAAGTTATATCAGTACAAATTATAATTATTCATTCGACAACATAAGTAATTATTCAAAAAATATATATACAGAAGAAAGAATAATAAATTATAACAATACATTATACATAATAAAATTTTTAATATGGAATTAGTTTTAATAC
>WIAN01000132.1 GCA_015519985.1 Candidatus Woesearchaeota archaeon
CTTGCTGCTGCTAATGCAATTCTATTATAAGCATCTCTTAAACTTTCAGTAGGTTTATCCATTAAAGCTTTTTCTTGAACAATAACTTCATCTTTTTTATCCCCTGTAATTACTAAAACTTTAAAGTTAAACTCATCAACTTCTTCTAATACTATTGCTAAATCTTTTTTAGGATATTTAGGATCTTTTTTAGTAACTACAATAACTAAATCTCCAACATTAATATCTTCTTTTTTTGATTTTATTGAATACCTATCTAAAAAGATCATTCTTCCAATTTCTCCTAATGATTGTATTCCATTAAGTATTCTTTCAGCTTGTTTTGACAATAATACTTTTTTTTCTTTTAATTCTTTAACAATTTCAGCTTCTTTAATTTCTTCTAATTTATACTCCATTTTTTATTCCTCCATTATTGTTTTCAACATTTTTTTAAACTTTTTTTTCTAAATTAAACTTTTTATCTATTTTTTTTATTTCTTCAATATAATCTTCTAAACTTGCAAAGTCTTTATATACAGATGCAAATCTTACATAAGCAACTTTATCTAAAGATCTTAAACCGGACATTACTATTTTTCCTATCTTTTCTGAAGTAATTTCTTTTTGTTCTAAACTTCTTATTTTAGAAACAATTTTTTGCAATAATTTTTCTATTTGTTCTTCATTAACAGGTCTTTTTTCTAAAGCTTTTAACAAACCTCTTCTTATTTTTTCAGGGTCAAATCTTTCTCTAACATTGTTTTTTTTAATAACTCTGATTTCTTCATATTCTATTCTTTCATAAGTTGTAAATCTTCTTTTGCATTTATTACATTCTCTCCTTCTTCTTAAAGAATTTTCATTAGGTAAAAATCTTGTTTCAACAACGCTTGTATCTTCACTATTGCAAAAAGGACATCTCATTTTATCACTCTCAAAAAACAAAAAAACACACATATATGGTTTTACTTTAAAGTGAAACACTATATATAGTGTTTTGTGTTTGCTGTTTAAACAAAATTGTTTTATAAACATTTTTATTTTATAATATACATTTTTAATAAAAACAATTAAAGAATAACTTTTTTTAGGCTTTAAAATTAAAGAAAAATGAAGAAACAAAAGTTGTTTTTAAAACAAAAAAATATATTAATTATATAGTAAAAAATAAAAAAGAATAAACATTAATAGTTTTATGTTAATTGCATATTTTGAATTATTTTCAAAATTTAAGCCTAAAATTGAAGATAAAGGTCCAAAAGAAATTTCTGATGAAGAAGTATATTTGAATTCTCAATTAGCTTACAATGCTTTTAGAAAGTTAAGTCATTCAGATTTATTGTTGTATTATTCTCAAACTTTAAAATATATTTTTTCTAACAATAAATTTTTCAGTCCTTTTTTTGAATATACAATGTTTATGGCTATTGTGAAAGACATTATGAATTTTAGAAAACACGATTTTGTTTTTAATAAAGAAAATGAACTTTTATTTTACGACATTTTATACAGAACAAAACATTATTATGATAGAAGACTATATTATAAAAAACCAGAATATGATCTTACAATGCTTTTAGAAAGTTATGTTTTTGAAAGAGAACTTTATGAAATGTTGTTAAGAGAATTCCATAATAAAAAATATTCTTATAAAGAATTTTTAAAAATAACAAAAGAACTTTTTTTAGAAGTTTTAATTTTAAATTCTTCTTCACCATACCTTTTAGAAGGAAGAATAAATTATGGCCCTTCAATATACAACGAAGAATTATGGTTAGAGGTTAAAAGAGATTTAAAAATATTAGCAAATAAAATTGTTTAAAAAATAAAAAAATTAAAAGTTAAATAAAAAAACATATTAAACATATAGAAAAAATTTATATAAAGAAAAAGAATAAAATTTTTTTATGGAAATCTATCAAAAACTATTCTATAATTTTAAACCAAAACTAAAAGATCCTAAAAACATTACTGATTTAGAAGTTTTAGAAAATAGTGTTTTAGCATATCAACATTTTAGAGAGAACAGAAGAGTTTTTTTAGAGTATTATCCTTTAACAATACACTTTCTTAATGAAAATACAGCAGAATCCTTCAATCATTTTTTTGAATATACAATGTTTGTAGAAGCAGTAAAAACTTTAATCGGAGAATATGAAGGTTCTATACCATTAATAAGAGCAGAAAAATCTTTGTACGACATATTATATAGAACTAGATATCATAATGATGTAAAATTAAAAAATAAAAGACCTATTTATACTGATGAAGAAATTTTATCTTCTTTTTCTTTTGAAGTAGAAATTGTTGAAGAGTTAAAAGAAAAAGCGAAAAAAATTAGAGAAGAAAATGAAAAAAATTTCTCTGAAATTTTTAAAAGAACTTTTTTGGAAACAATAGTTAATAGTACAATAAGCACTATTTTAGTTTTAAAAAACAGAAATTTTTATGAAATTAAAACTAAAGGAATAAAAGAAGATGATTTTTGGTCAAAAGTTATAGAAGATTTATCAGGATTATACAGTAAAAAAATTTAATAGTTTTTTATCATTTTTTTTATTTTTTCTTTTTTATTTTTATTAAATCTCCTATAGTTAAAGTTTTATTCTCTTCTGATTTTAAAGGAACTTTTTGTTTTCCTAACTCTATTGTTTCTACTAATTTTATTTTAAAAAATTTTTCTAGTTTTTTAGCTTCTTCAATACTTGGCTTTCTATGTCTTGTTTCAAAAGCTCTTAAAGAACTTTCTTTCATATTAAGTTTTTTTGACAAAACTTCTAATTTTTGATTTGATTTTAAAATAGCATTTTTTATTTTTTTATCATAATCACTAACAATCTCTTCTATAATTTCTACTTTTGGCTCTTCAACTTTAACTCTTCTTTTAAAAGGCTTTTTTTCTAAACTTTTAGGTTTCTTTTTTATTTTTCCAAAAGAAGAACAATCTTTACAAACCTTAACTTCTGTACCTTCCAAAATTATAATGTAAGGATCTTCTATTTTTTTACCGCACAATTCACACTGCATATTATAGTTGAAAAACAAGTTTCTTTAAAACTTTTTTGTTTTTACAATATTTGTTTTTACAACATTATATTTATAATATTCTATCAATAATGTTAAAAACAACAATAATATTAAAGTGTATAAACTATTAATGTTTGTTTTATATTGATAATAAACCAACAACAATAATAATGTTAAAGCTGAAAAGAAAGAAGCATAAACAATAAAAATATTACCTCCTATTGTTTTTATATTTTTTATATGAGAATAAATAACTAAAATATATATTATTATTAAAAAAGTATTAATCATTGAAGCTATTGATAAAATGTTAAAAAATATTGAGAATAAAAATCCTAAAATCGAAGTTGCAAGCAAAGCTTTAGTTCTGAAATGTTTTGATTTTTTGTTTAAAGTTTCTATTTTTTGAGCTAAATTACCTCCTGAAAATAGTGTTGCGTTTAAACTTGTAGTAATGCTTATAATTGCTGCTATTGACAATAATAAAAATCCAAAACTTCCAAGAAAAGGTTTAGCTGCTTCTGCAATAGCATTTTCTTTATATAACAAAATTTTGTTTAAAGAAAGATTTCCTAAAGTAACTATTGTTATTAAAAAATATATTATCATTACTAAAATTACACTTGTAATAATTGCTTTTGGAATTGTCTTTTTAGGATTAACAATGTTTTCAGAAGAATTAGTAAGTATTCCAAAACCAATGTAGCTTAAAAAAAATATTGTGGAAGCATGTATTATTCCATTAAGAGAAGTGTTGTTTTTTAATATTAAATTGTTAATGTTTAAAGTTTTCAAACCTACAATTATAAAAGAAAACAGTATTGTTAATTTTATTAATACAAATGTTAATTCAAAAAAACCAACATCTTTATCTCCATGAAGAGCTATAAAGATTAGTAAGAATAAAATTAAAAATGAAAGTATAATGTGGTTTTGTAAATTAATAGTAAAACCAAATAAAGGAAGTAGATAACCTGAAAGTCCTTTTAAAAACAAAGCTATAGAAATAATATAAGAAAACCATAATAATATTTTTAAAGAATTTATTATATAATCTTTCTTTATTGTTTTTTTTATAAATGCTATTGGTCCTTCATTAGAAACTATTTTTGAGGAAAATTTAATATAAGAATAAGATATTAATAAAGTTATTAATCCTGCTATTAAAATAGAAATGTACATTCCTGTACCTGCTAATTCTACTCCTGTTCCAAAAATAGAAAAAATACTTGCTCCTATCATAGTTCCTACTGCTAAAGAAACAGTTTCAAAAAAGTTAAGTTTATTACTATATTTTTTCATAAATGACTTTTTTGTTTTTTTTATTTATAACTTTTATTATTAACTTAAAAAGTAATATTCTAAAAGTTTATTATAATAATAAAAATTTTCTTTTTTTGTTATGTTCAAAAATTTTTTTGTAGTGTAAAATCCAGAATCTTCACTTTCAATATTTTCTAATAAAAGTTTTTTTTCTATTATAATTAGAGAAACATCATTTTTTTTTATAAAATTCTGAATTTTTTCAATATTATTAGAAGATAAAACAAAAGTAATATTATTGTTATCAAAAGTATTATTGTTATTATTAATATTTTTAGGTAGAACATTTTTGTATTTGCAATTATAATAAGGATAAATAGAAGAAAAGACAACAATACTATTAGTGATATTACTGTTAATATTGATATTGTTATTTGTTATTTTGTTTTGTTCATAAAC
>WIAN01000133.1 GCA_015519985.1 Candidatus Woesearchaeota archaeon
GATGAGTTAAGAATGTTAGCTTTATCAGTCATTATAGAAGAAGCAAAACATAAAGAAATTTATAATATAAAAACAATCTATAATAGGCATTTTAGAGGAGAATATTCACATTTTTAAAAAACAATACTTTTAGAAAAATTTTAATAAAACTAAAATATTCTATACTTTTATGGTGATAAAATTTTTAAGTACAATAGAAGAATGGAAAGACTTTTCAAATTTAGCTCCTTATCCTATAGAATTAGAAGGACAAATTTGGAAGTCAGTAGAACACTATTATCAATTTAAAAAATTTGAAAAAACAAACATTGAATATGCAAACAAAATAAAAAATGCTCCTACACCAAAAGATGCAAAAAAGTTAAGTATGAAAAATAATAATTATAGTAAAAATTGGGATGATGTAAAAGTTAAAATTTTAAAAAAAGCAGTGTTAAAAAAATTTAAAACTTATCCTAAACTAAAAGAATTATTATTATCAACAGGAAAAGAAAAATTAATAGAAGCAAATATTGAAGATTCTTTTTGGGGGATTGGAGAAAACAATAAAGGAAAAAATATGATGGGAAAAATTTTAATGGAAGTAAGAGAAATATTAAGAAAAGATAAAAAAGAATAAATTCAATAAAAAATAAAAAAGTAAAAAAACAGTTAAAATAAAAATAATATTAAAAAATGATTATAAAACATTACATAACTTTTTAAATAGAGAAGAATAAAATTTTTTATGGTTTTATTAGACAACATTATAAGTTTAAATTTAGAAACAGGAACTTTAAATTATAACAAAAAAAGAGAAAAAGTATTCTTGTCTCATGCACATTACGATCATATTCCAAGTTTAAAAAATAAAACAGTATATTCTTCAAAAGAAACATTTAAAGTAGCAAGTTTAAGAAAAAAAATAAATCACAACAATTTTTTTGAAAATCATAAAGAAGTAAAATTTTTAGACGCAGGACATACAATAGGAAGCAAAATGTTTTATTTTAAAAACCACAAAATTTTATTCACAGGAGACTTCAGAACAAAAAAAAGTTATTGTGGAAAAGCACAACCAAAAAAAGCAGAAACACTAATAATAGAAAGCACATTTGCAAATGAAAAATTTATATTTCCAGATTATAATGAAACTTTAAAAGAAATAAAAGATTACATTTTAGAACAAAACAATAAAAATTTAAAAGTAAATTTTCAAGCATACACTTTTGGAAAAAGTCAAGAAATACAATTTTTATTAGAAAAATATAACATTCCTTTTTCTGTAAGCAGAGAAGTAAATGATATAAATGAAAAGCTAAATTTAAAATTTAAAAATAAAACAAGCATAAAAGAAAGTCAAGTTTACATTGGAAGAGAAAGAATATTTGAGAAAACAATTTCAGCATCAGGCTGGGCTATAGACCCAAGTTATAAATATAGGTTAAAATTAGATGAAGCATTCATACTTTCAGACCATGCAGATTATATAAGTATAATAGAATTTATAAAAAAAGTAGATCCTGAAAGAATATTCACATTTCACGGTTTTAGCAATGAGTTTGCTTTAAAATTAAAAAAAGCAGGCTATAACGCTTACAGTTTAGACAATAAAAACAAAAACATATTAGACTATACAATATAAAAATAGAAAAAAATTAAAATTTTTTTATTATTATTTTTATCTGCTTGCATCAGCTTGTCTTTCCATTTCTAACTTTTTACTAATAGCATTACTGTTTTGACTGTTGTTGTATGCATAAATAATTTCTTCAGCTAAAGTTTCTACAATACTTCTTTTTGTATTAAAAGCTTTATGAGCTGCTCCTTGAGTAATGTATCTTAAAGCTAAATCTACTCTTCTTTGAGGAGCACATTCAACAGCTTTAGGATATCTTGCTCCTCCATATTCTATACTTACAACTTCTTCTCTTGGAGCTGCATTTTCAATAGCTTTAACAACAACTGTAATAGGATTTTCTTCTGTCTTTTTTTCAATTAACTCTAAAGTTTCAATCATAATATTGTATATTGTATGTGATTTTCCTGTATTTCTACCAGAAGTAATAAAATGTTTTTTACCTTTATGACCTGTGTTCATTAACTTATGCATTAACCTTTCAACAATAAAAGTATTGCTTTTATGAAATTGTTGTTTTGCATAAGTAGCGCCTGAAAAAGGCACAATTCTAGGTTTTAAATTAATATAAGGTTTAATTCCAGGATCTTCAACTTCTACTTCAACTTTCCATTTATTAAATGCTTTTACTTCCATAGTTTAAGTAGGATTTAGAAAGACTTTTTAAACTTTACTATTTACTAACTTATTATGAAACCAATAAAAAGCACTATGAAAGAAAAAAAAAGATATTTTTTAATAAAATTTAAAACAAATTTTAAAACAAATTTAGATTTTAAAACAAAAAAAAATATAATATTATACCATTATAAAAAATTGTTTGGAACAATAGGATTAGCAAAAGCAAGATTATTGTTTTTTAACACAAAAGATAATGTTGAAAAAAATAATAAAAGTAGTAATATTGATAATAATGCTGATAATAACATTGCTGATACTATTATTGTAAGAGTTAATTTAAAAGAACAAAATAATTTAAGATTAACATTATTGAATATAAAAGAATTTGAAATGAAAAAAAATAATGAAGAAAAAGAAAAAATAAAATTAACAGCTTACACAATAAAAACC
>WIAN01000134.1 GCA_015519985.1 Candidatus Woesearchaeota archaeon
AGCAACAAAAAAAATAACAAAAACAGCAAAAAGAGTAATGAAAAAAACAAGACCAAAACAAAATGAAGAAGAAACACCAATAACAGTAGAAGAATAAAAAAATAAAAAAGTTAAAAACAATTTTAAAAAATTATTAATTTTATTCTTTCAAATTATTCTTTTCTTAAAACAACATTAAACAATTCTTTAACTTTTTCAGGCATCATTTCAACAAAAGAAGCAAGTTTAGGACCTCTATTAGAATTTAAAAGCAAATTATAAACTTTAACAAAAAAATCTTTAGCATTTAAAGAATTATTATTAATAAAATCTCTCATTAACAAACCAAGCTCTTCAGAAGAAACATTAATATTATCTAAAATCAACTTTAACAATTCTTTCTCTTTATCATTAAAAGAATTAACAATACTATCATCAATACTATCAACAGAATTCAATTTAAACTTAAAATTATCAGGAGCAAAATTATTAACCCAAAAAAAAGCTCTGTCAAGCCTTTCAAAAAGCCTATTTTTATCAAACTCGTCAAAAACAAAACCTTTATTCTCATAATATTTTAAAATTAAATTTTTATCATTCTCATAAATTTGAGACAAAACAGTTAACTCTCTAAACTTAGGTTGAAAAGGAAAAGTATTTTTAATATTTTTATTATCAACAACACTCATCTCATAAATTCTAAAAGCATTATTTTTTTCTTTATTATCAACATCTTCTTTATCATAATAAATCCTTTCAACTTTATCAAAATCTTCATAAACTTTAATAACATTCTCATCAAAAGGAATACTAATCTCACTACCAGGTCTAGAACCAGAAAAAATAAACCTTAAAATTTCAGGAGTAAAAACTTTCAAAACATCAGAAACAGTAATAACATTACCCTTACTACTACTAATCTTTCCACCTTCACCTTTAGGAATAACAAAATCATACATCAAATAACTAGGAGCCTTTTTATTCCAAATAGTTTTAACAATTTCCTTACCTGTATCATAACTACCTCCAGGAGTACTATGATCTTTACCTCCAGGTTCAAAATGAATGTCATAAAAAAACCATCTCATAGGCCAATCAACACGCCAAACAAGCTTGACAAAACCTTCAGATTTAAAATTAACAACATCATCTTTATTACAAATATTACAATGATACTTTACAGAATACTCATTATCATAAGATAAAATTTTAGTATTATCTTTAAAACAATGCTTACAATAAACTTGCAAAGGAAGCCAATCACTACTTAAAGGTTCTTTCCTGAATTTATTCAAAATAGTTTTAATTTTATCAACATTCTCTTTTTGCAAAGCTTTTTTAACTTCATCAGCATAAACACAATTTTGATATTCAACATTTTCATAAATAAATTTAGGATTAATATTCAAAGGTTTAATTTCTTCCTCAAAAGTTTTTTCAAAATGTAAAGAATAACTTTCATGACAACCAAAAGGATCAAAAACTTTAGAAACAGGTTTTCCCAATTCACTTTTTAACTCTTCTTGTTTAGGTAAATTTTTAGGAATCTTCCTATAACGATCAAAATCATCCCAAGAATAATAAAAATTAACTTTAAAACCAAAATCTTCTAAAGCTCTTTTAACAATATCATTAGTAATAACTTCTCTAAAATTACCAATATGAACAACACCAGAAGGAGTGATGCCTGCAGCAATATTATATTCAGATTTTAAACCTTGTTCAGAAATAATTTTCCTAACAATTTGATCAGCCCAATAATTACTTTTCTCCAATTCTTCCTTTGAAAATTTACCCATAAAAAAAAAGATAAACAAATTATTTAAAAGGTTTTTGGAATTTTTCTATGGGCATACCAATACATTATCACAAGTAGTAGTATAAGTTTCATATACTGTACCGCAATTTCCAGGACAAGTTGTTCCACAATCTCTTCCAGTTTCAACACAATTATTTCCGTTAGTGTCACACCTATAATATACACAACAATTCTCTTTATTTTGACAATTACTACATTCATAACTAGTTCCTGTATCACAAGCTCCGTTAGAACAACCATTATAATAAGTAGAAGTACCATCAGCATTATTTATGCAACCAACATCACAAGGAAGATCTGTAAAACCACAAGTATCTCCTGAACAGCCAGTATATTGTCTTAATTGGTCAGAAGCAATACATTCGCTTCCACTACAAGTAGCAGGATCACAAACACAAGCAGCATTACAACTTCCAGAAGATAAATCACAATCATAACCAGTACCACAATCACTACTAGAAGAGCAAGTCCCAACACACCTTTGACATCTTCCATCTGTTAAACATCTATAGTCTTCTACTCCTGATGCTAGTCCTTCGTTGCATGCTGAATTTCCTCCACAATAGTTGCATCCTGTAGGATCAGAATCTGTATTTGGGTAATTGCTGCTGTCTGAATTTTTAAATGCGTAAGGAACGTCATCTCCTGGTATGTTGTTAAAACCGCATTGGTCTGGTCCTAAATTTAAAGTATCATCTCCTTGAAACCATGAAACTATTATTTTACTGCCGTGAATTCCATCATTATTTACAAGAACTTTAAAATCTAAAACTCCAGCATTAACTAAAACAATAGAGA
>WIAN01000135.1 GCA_015519985.1 Candidatus Woesearchaeota archaeon
GAAGATAAGATATTATCAGAACTAAGAAAAAAAATTGATAGATATGACTATATTCCCAAAGAGGTTGGCGAAATATGACCAACGAAACAATCCCACTAAGATATAAACAGACCCATATAAAAAAGATAATAAAAGAATCTGTAATGAGTTTTATAAAAAATGATAAAAATGATCTTCTTAAAATTAGAATATACGAGCCTACATTAAGTCATAGAATCGCAGTTTATCTTGAGAATAAATTTTCTGATTATGATGTTGATTGTGAGTATAATAAAATAGGTAAAGATCCAAAGATAAACTCTAAAGGAAAGAAAGTGAGGCCAGATATTATAATTCATAAAAGAGGAATTAAAGATAATCTTGTTGTTATTGAGATAAAGAATGCTGGAAAGAATAGTAAAAAAGCACAATCAGATATTAAGAAATTAAAAACTTATTTTTCTAAACAATTAGGCTTTAGATTAGGTGTTTTTATAGGGATTCTTAAAAAGAAAGTGGATATATGTTATATAGAGAAACAAAATAACAGCTTTAAAGAAGAATGGGAGGAACTTAGAAATGAATAAATCAATCCCAAAAGGTTACAAAAAAACAGAAATAGGCATAATCCCAGAAGATTGGGAAGTAAAAAGTATGTTACAAATAGTAGAAAAAGATGGGTTAATTAGGGGTCCTTTTGGTGGTTCATTAAAAAAAGATTTCTTTGTTAAAAAAGGGATTAAAGTTTATGAACAGAAAAACGCCATTTATAGAGATATCAAACTTGGAGATCATTATATTGATAATAAAAAATATTTAGAATTAAAACGATTTGAGGTTTATCCAGGAGATTTTATTGTAAGTTGTTCTGGTACAATAGGTAAGATCTTTTTAATACCAGACGATGCCCCTAATGGAATTATTAATCAAGCTTTGTTAATTATTAGAATAAAACCTTCAAAAGTTGATAAAAAATATTTTTTCTATTATTTTGATTGGGAGAGATTTCAAGAAACTATTATAGATAATACTCAAGGCGGAGCAATGAAAAACTTAATTGGAATGGAAGAATTCAAAAAAACTAAATTTGCAATCCCAAATTCCCTCTCAGAACAAACCGCCATCGCTCGCGTCCTTTCTGACATTGACAACTTAATAGAATCACTTGACAAGCTCATAAAAAAGAAAAAAGCCATAAAAAAAGGAGTAATGCAGGAGCTTTTAACAGGTAAGAAAAGATTGCCAGGGTTTAAAGGCGAGTGGATAAGGAAGAAGTTAGGGGATGTGATTGTTGAAAATCCAAAATCGCATTATAATGTTAATTTAAGTTCTAAAAATGGTAAGTATCCTTTTTTTACAAGTGGAGAATCTGTTTATAGAAGTGATAACTATTTAGTTGATGGAGGAAATTTGTTTTTAGCAACAGGCGGAGTCTTCAATTTAAAATATTATAGTAGTAAAGCAAATTATTCAGCAGATACTTATGTTATAAAAGGTAAAAATTCTAATACAAAGTTTTTATATTATATTTTATATTTACTAAAAGAAATAATAAATTCCAAATTTTTTGAGGGTAGTGGCTTATCTCATTTACAAAAACGAGACTTTAAGAATTTAGAAATTGCTATACCCCCAACCCTAAAAGAACAAACCGCCATTGCTCAAATCCTCTCAGATATGGATGCAGAGATTGAAGCACTTGAAAAGAAAAAGGAAAAATACGAAAGAATTAAAAAAGGAGCGATGCAGTTATTATTAACTGGAAAAATAAGGTTGATAGGAAAGGAAACTTCTAAGAAAAATCATAGTTCCGCTTTTAACGAAGCAGTTTTAATATCTGTATTAGCTGATTCTTTTAGTAATGAAAAATATCCTCTTTCTAGGTTTAAATATACTAAACTAAGCTATATATTTCACAGGTTTACAGATAATAATATTGAAAATTTTCAGAAGATGGAAGCTGGACCTTATAATCCAAGAAACAGATATAAAGGTCCTGAGAGTATCGCAGTAGAAAAAGGGTATATAAAAAGAATAAAAAATAGATATGAGGGTTTTATTGTTGGTAAGGATATTGATGAAGCAAAAAGATATTTTTCAAAATGGTATGATTACAAAATAATAGATAAAATGAAAAAACAATTTATGTATAAAAGACATGAAGAATTAGAAGCAATTACAACAATAGATTTTGTAATTGTTCAATTGAATAAAGATGGAAAGGAGATTAATGTAGAAAATGTTATAAAATACTTGGAAAATGATAAAAAGTGGAAAAGCAAACTCAAAAAAGAACATTTTTCTCCTAAAAAAATAAAAGAAATTATAAACTTTTGTTTAAATACTTTTGATTATGAGGTGTTAAAATGAATTCATTTATAAGTGGCCAACCTGAAAGAATAACACAAAATAGAGTTATAAAATTCTTTCAGGATGCTCTTGGCTATGACTATCTGGGAAATTGGGAGAAAAGAGAATTTAATTCAAACATTGAAGAAGACCTTTTAACAAATTACCTTAAAAAACAGGGTTACACAGAAGAAGTAATCAAAAAAGCGATTGAAAAACTAAAAAGAGAAGCTAACCAACAACACAAAAGTCTTTATGACAAAAACAAAGAAGTGTATCAGCTATTAAGGTATGGTGTTGATGTAAATCTTAGCCCTTCACAACCTTCTATTCATGTTCATTTTATAAATTGGGAAGAACCAGAAAAAAATCATTTTGCTGTTGCTGAAGAAGTAACTATAACAGGAAAACACACTAAAAGGCCTGACATTGTAATTTATATTAATGGAATAGCTGTTGGTGTTATTGAACTTAAAAGGTCGAGAATATCAATAAGCGAAGGAATAAGACAAAACTTGGATAATCAAAAAAAGGAATTCATTCAGAATTTCTTTACAACTATACAATTAGTAATGGCAGGCAATGACACACAAGGTTTAAGATATGGAACAATAGAAACACCTGAAAGATATTATTTAGAATGGAAAGAAGAAAATCTTTTTTATGATCATAACAAAAAAACATCTATTCCAAGAGCTCTCCCAAGAGATCAGTGTGAAAAATCAAACAACATCTTAGATTGTGATATTTACAGATTACTAAATAAAAAAAGATTGTTAGATCTAATTCATAATTTTATAATCTTTGATTCTGGAATAAAGAAAGTTCCTCGTCATAATCAGTATTTTGCTGTAAAGTTAGCTCAAAAAAGTTTGAATAAAAGAGAAGGAGGAATTATCTGGCATACTCAAGGTTCTGGAAAAAGTTTAACAATGGTTTGGCTTGCTAAACAAATACTTGAAAATATTGATGATAGTAGAGTGTTAATAATAACTGACAGAGTTGAACTTGATGAACAGATTGAAAAAGTGTTTAAAGGTGTTGGAGAAAATATTTATAGAACAAAATCAGCAAGAGATTTACTTGCTGAACTAAACTTAAAAGATAATAATCTGCTCTGTTCTCTAATACATAAATTTGGAAGAGTAGAAACAACTACTGATAAAAAGTATGACGCGTATATAGAAGAATTAAAACAATCGCTTCCTTCAGATTTTAAACCTAAAGGAAACATTTTTGTTTTTGTTGACGAATGTCATAGAACACAATCAGGAAAACTTCATAAAGCCATGAAAGAAATTCTTCCTCATGCTGTCTTTATAGGTTTTACAGGAACACCTTTGTTAAAAAAAGACAAACCTACAACACTAGAAACTTTTGGTAGATATATTCATACTTACAAATTTGATGAAGGAGTACAGGACAAAATAATCCTTGATTTAAGATATGAGGCAAGAGATGTTGATATAAAACTCACTGCAAAAGAAAAAATTGATACTTGGTTTGATGTAAAAACAAAAGGATTGTCTGACATTGCCAAGGCACAATTAAAGAAAAGATGGGGAACACTGAGAAAACTTTATAGTTCAAGAGATAGAATGGAAAAAATAGTTGCTGACATTGTTTTTGATTTTGAAACAAAACTAAGACTAGCATCAGGTAGAGGTAATGCCCTGCTTGTTGCGGGAAGCATCTATGAAGCTTGCAAGTATTACGAGATTTTTAAGTCAAAAGGATTCGATAAAGTTGCTATTATTACTTCTTATTATCCTGGAATTTCGACTATTAAAGGAGAAGAAACAGGAGAAGAAGGAGAAGCTGAAAACATTAAAAAATATGAAGTGTATAAGAGAATGATCGCAGACTTTTTTAATATTCCAGAAGAAGAAGCAGTAAAAGATAATTGGATAAAAAAGTTTGAAAAAGATGTTAAGAAAAAATTTGTTGAAGAACCTGGCCAAATGAAGCTCTTAATAGTTGTTGACAAATTACTTACTGGTTTTGACGCTCCAAGCGCAACTTATTTATATATAGATAAGCCGATGAAAGATCATGGCTTATTTCAAGCGATCTGTAGAGTTAATCGTATAGATGATAAAGATAAAGGCGATGAATTAGATAAAGATTATGGTTACATAGTAGATTATAGAGATTTGTTTAACACTATGGAAAAAGCAATAAAAGATTATACATCAGGAGCATTCGCTGATTTTGATAAAGCTGATGTTAAAGGTTTATTAAAAGGAAGATTAGAAAGTGCAAAGAAAAAATTGGATGAAATTCTTGAAAAATTAGAACTTTTAACTGAAGGTGTTAAAGCTCCAAAAGGAATAGATGAGTATAAAGAGTATTTTATAAGTGATAATTCAGAAGAAAAACAACAATTAAGACTGGAGTTTTATAAAACAGTGTCTTCATTAATAAGAGCCTACACTGAAATTGCAAATGAGATGGATGAAGCAGGTTATACTAAAAAAGAACAAGAAGAAATAAAGAAAAAAGTTAATGATTTTCGTGCTAAAAGAGACGATCTTAAACTAATGAGTGGAGATTATTTAGATTTAAAATTATTTGATCCTGCTATGAGATATTTAATAGACTCATACATACAAGCAGAAGAAAGCAGAACATTAGCTTCTTTTAGCAATACATCTATACTTGAAATAATAAATATTAAAGGGTTGAAAAAAGCCATAGAAATGTTGCCAAAAGAGTTGAAAAATAATAAGGAAGCTGTTGCAGAAACCATAGAAAATAATATTAGAAAATTAATCATTGATAAAAAAGATGTTAACCCTGCGTATTATAATAAAATGTCATTTATTTTAGATGATTTAATCAAAAAAAGAAAAAATGAAATTATTATGTATGAGGAATATCTTAAAGAAGTAGAAAAATTAACAAATTTAATTGTTAATGAGGAAAGCATAGATGATCCTTACCCAGTTAGTATAAAGGACAATTCTGCAAAAAAAGCTATTTATGATAATTTAGAAGGAATTGAAAATAGAGAAGCTCTTACTAATAAAATAGATGAATCTATTAGAAAAACGAAAAAAGATAATTGGAGAGGGAATAAGATTAAAGAAAGACAAGTAAAAAATGCTATAAAAAAAGTTTTAAATGATGATGATCTTGCTGAAAAAATTTTTGAAATAGTCCTAAAAAGAGAGGAGTATTAAATGAAAACGTTTACTCTTAAAGTTAAAGATCTAGATGTTTTGGTTCATAAAAAAAAGATAAAAAA
>WIAN01000136.1 GCA_015519985.1 Candidatus Woesearchaeota archaeon
GTATTAAAAAAACACATAGCAGAAGGAGAATATGAAGACATACTATCAGTATTGCCAGAAAAAATAAGAAAACTAACAGAAGAAATAATAGAATTAATAATATAATTTAATAGTTAAAAATAAAAATATAAAAAATTTAAAAATTAAAACACTTTTTTTATTTTTCTAAAACAAGTATTTATTATTATTAAAACACTCTATACAAAACACTATTTAAAATTTATTATTTTTTAATGATAACAGAGAAAAAAATTTTAAAATAACAACCATAAAAGGTGATAAAAATTATAGAAGAACTACCAAAATTAACCATAGAATCAGTTTTGCAAGGAAACTATCTTTTTATACCTGAAGAGACGCCAAAGTATCACGATAAAACTTCAAGCTATAAGAACAGAGCAGAAGAAAGAAAAAAGACATTTTTAGAGTTACTAAAATTAGCAAAAGGAATGGAAGAAATGTATGATCATCCCCCAACAGTACCTCAACTAATAGAATTGTATGCAAAACATAAAGAAGAACTAGATCCTTTTACTTTAAGAAAAATGAGCACTGTTACTTCAACAGCAGAACGATTTATAGAAATGTTTACAAAAATGAGAATCTATGAACCAAAAGACAGAGAGTTCAGATATGTGGTTTCACACGGAGACGCTCAAGTCGAACGCTTATATAGAATAGATCCAGAAGACTTATGGGCGTTTCATGACTGGAAAAATCTTCGACACATAAATCCTTCTCATACCTCTATAGAAGAAATGTTTTCTTCGCTACCCGAAACACCAAAAATAGGAATAACATATGTAATAGAGATGGAAACTCCAGAAATAGAAAAATACAAACCCTACATAGATTTGGCGAGAGTAGGGTATAAAAGTACATTAGAAAATGTAAAAAAACTTTCTAAAGAAAGAATTGAAATGACTATTATAAGACCCGTGCCTACGTATCACAACGGCAGACCTATTCTTGCACAAACAATATTTGGAGAAGAAGAAATAATATATTCTTTTTTTCCTGAAGAACCAGTTTCATTACTTTTACCTAAAAAACAAAAATAAAGGTGATAAAAATTATAGAAGAACTACCAGAATTAACTTTAGAATCAATTTTAAAAGGAAACCATTTTCCTGAATTAAAAAAACCTAGAGGAAATCCTAACACTTTAATTTCAGAAGGAGAATTTTTCGATTTCCTTAAAGTGGGAGAAGCAATCGAAGGACCTTACTTGCATCCGCCAACACTACCACAAATAATAGAGTTTATAGTAAAAAATCCAGATAAAATGAATTTTGAATTGTATAGAAGATTAACTACTGTTACTTCAACAGCAGAAATGTGGAATAGTGATACTGGCATATATGTTGTTTCACATGGAGTATCACCATTAGAATATAAAAAGGACATAAGAGAGAGGGGCGGAATTATAGAAGCAGAAATAGAAGAGCTTGAAGGAAGAGTAATAAAATTAAAAACAAGGAACATTGAAGAAGCAGTTGGTTTTATGTATGAAACACCAGAAGAAAAAGTAACATACATAATTCCTGTAGGAAAAAACATAAATAATCATAGGAAAATTATAGATTTAGCAAGAATAGGTTATACTGCTGTTTTAGGAAGAATGTTAAAATTAGCTTCTGAAAAAGCAGAAAGAGAAATAACGGCAGAAGAATTTTTATCTGCAAAATATCAAAAAAATGTTAAAAACCCTTTGCGTTTTAAAACAGGATACGTAAATAACGGCCGGGGCGTTTATTTTGCTCACTTAGAACCAACACAAGAAGAATTAAGATGGTCTTTCTTTCCAAGGAGATATTCTTTGCTTCTACCTAAAAATTTAAAGCATATTGATTCAATAGAAGACAAATTATCTCCAGAGTTGTATTCGTTATGATTTAAAAAATAAAAAAACATTTATTTCAAATATTTTTCTAGTTGTAATATTCTAAATTCATAGTCTATTGAAGACCTCCACATTATAAAAAAAATATTTTTTAAAAAAGAAATCCATTTTAAATCTTCTAAATAATAATAAACCAGAGGAGTTTTTTCTGAAATGTTTTGTTCTAAAATAGGGTTAAATACTGTTTTGAATAAAGCTTTTCTTTCATCTATAATGTATCCTCTTAAAGGTTGTCTTGAATGTTTTACTTCTATATTAGGATACTTGTTTAATAAAAATTCTATTTTTTTAACAAACCTTATGTCTGCATATTCTATTCTTGAAATAATTTTTATATGGATTTTTCTTTCTAAAAGTTTTTCAAATAGTAACAATAATTTTTTATTTAAAAAAGAAAGGTTTCCTGAAAAAATTAAAATTTCTCTTTCAGCAGAAGAAAATAATTTTTCTAAACTTATAGAAGGTTTTTTTAAACACAACTTTTTTTTATTATCATCTGCAAATTGAAAAATTTCAAAAAAGTCAAAATCATATTTAAATTTTGAAGTTAAAATAGTATTTTGTAAAGATTTTTTTAAATTATCTTCACTTTCAAAAAGTTTGTAATAAACAATTTTTAAAGCTGCTTTAGTGCCTTTTCTAAAATGTTTTATTCCTAAAGAATTTGTTTGATTTATTATTTCTTTAACATATTTTTCTGTAGTAACCCAACTTTTGTTTATAAAATGAGAAATTTCTTGTATAGTTTTAGGTTCTTCTTTTACAAATGAAATTATACTATTATATAACTCTTCATTAAGCATAAAAAAAAGGCATATAAAACACTATATAAATATTTCTAAAACAAGATATTATTTATTTTAAAACACTTATATTTTTTTATGAATGAAGAAGTGTTTGAAATCAAAAACATTAATGAAAATCTAAAAAACACCTTTTTTCTATTCGAACCTGTTTTAAAAGAAAAATTGTTTGGAAAACCAAATTTAAAAGAATTTACAGTAAGCAAAAATTCAAAAGTATATTCTACAGATAAAGAGTATATTTTAAAAACAATTTTTTTCAAAAACAAATATTACTTGTATTATTTAAAACCAAAACATTTTGAAGAAAAAGTAATAACTTTGAAACATTCAAAAGGAATGTTTTCAAGAACAATAAAAGATGCAAAGTTAAAAAAAGAAAATATAATAAGAATAGAAGAGTTATTGTCAAAACCATTATTTTTTGAAGAAGGAAGTAATAACAATAAGTTAGTATGGATTTATAATTCTAAAAGAATAGAATAAAAAGTATAAAAAAATTATTCAGATATAAAAGAATCATAATGCTCTCTAAAACTTTTTTCTAATGGAGATAATGCAAAAGCTTCTGTTAAAAGAGCTTCTATTCCTTTCTTTGAAAAAGAATAATTTTTTTCTTGTTCATATATAATCTTTAGAGAAGACCTGTATCTTTTTTTTGAATCAAACAGAATTTTATTTACAGGAAAATCAGAAAATAAATAATCTAAGATTAAAGCTGAAAGCATTTTAACATTTTCAGGAATTTGATAAGTTGCATAATATGCGTTGTAACCATTCATAACAAGAGAAGATTCTATTCCTTGCATCCTATAAAATAAATTCCAATCAGAAAGTTCTCTTTTTAAATTAAAAAAAATAATAATAAAATCAAACCAGGATAAAACTCCTCCTTTAGCTTTATACCTATGATACTGTTTTGTAAATAGGCTATTGTATTTAAAAAGGCTTTCTAAATTGTTAACAGCAGAAAATAAAGACAAAAAATCACCTTTTTTTATTTATATTGTTAATATATTCTTTTAATAATGCTATTCCTATTCCTGTGTTTCCTTTTGTATGGAATTGTTTTATGCTATTTTCTTTTGAAAAAACATTTGGAAAATCAACATACATCCAAGGGTATCCTTGAGCGTTATGTTCTAAAATTGCAATGTTATAATTTTCATCTTTTTTAAATTCAAAAGTTTTTCCTTCAAATTTTTGCAATGGCATCCTCCAAGAATTTTCAAAAACCTTTTCTCCTGCTTCTAAAAATTTTTTGCTTAAAAGTTCAGAATTTGAATAGAAAGGAATATAATTTTCTCCTAAAGGTTTAAAATTTGTATTGTTTAAAGTTATTATTTGTCTTGGTTTTTGTTTTGAAGATAAATACATTAAATCTGAAAGTAATACTTTTTTAATATCTTCTTTATTATTTACAAAGTATTCTATTCCGAAAGCATTCCTTATTTTTTTTCCTAATATTCTTTTAGAATTTTTTGTTTTTAACAATAATAATATTAATGTAACATTATGATCTTCTTTTATTTCATCTTGCAATCCTTTTATTAAACTTATAGAATGGTATTCTTTAAAATTGTTTTTTTCATCATAATCTAAATGTAAAACTGCATTTACAATTATATTTTTCCCTCTTTCAGGATTGTGCTCTGCAATATAAATTAAAGGTTCTTCTAAAAAATATTGTTGTAAAAAGGTTATTGAATTTAGCCTTTGAGATTTTATTTCTTTGGTTTTGTAAATTTTTATTTTTGTTTTTTTTGTAGTGTCTTTTTTTAATTCTTCAACTATTTTTTCTATTTTATTTTCTTCTTGAAAAATTTTATTAGCTAATTTCATTCCTTTTAAAGAAGATTTGTACAATAATAATGCTTCATGTAATATTTTTTTATTTTCTTCTAATTCTGTTTCGTTAGAATTTATTATTATATTTTTTAATTTTTCTTCTTCTAAATTATTATTTTCATCTAAACCTCTGTAGGTTGATAATATTGAAGTTTTAACTATTAAATGTATTAAACTTTTTTTATCTATATTTAAA
>WIAN01000137.1 GCA_015519985.1 Candidatus Woesearchaeota archaeon
CTTTAATAATATGTAAATATTCTAACAAATTTTCAAAAGCATTTTTTTCTTCTACTTTTTTTAAAAAATTTTCGTCAAAAGAAACAAAAAAGTATCCTAATTCTGGAACATTATAATCTTTAAACTCATTAAAATTGAACAGTAACAATATAATGTTGTCATAATTTAAAACACTTAAATTTTTAAAAAAGATATCATAGTTAAAATCATAATTTTTGCTTAACAAATAAAATAATTCTAACTCTTTTAAAAAATAAAATTTTTGTTTTTCATTCATATTTTCATAAAAAACTATTTTTTCAAAAACATTATTAACCCAATCAAAAAATTTTAAAATATCATTGTAGTTAAAAGTTTTTTCTGTAAAACTTAAAATATTGCTTTCTAAACTTTTAATAATAAAATAAAAGTCTTCGTTATAAAAATTTTTTTCAACACTTTTTATTTTATTTTTCAATTCTAATGTTTTTTTTTCATCTAAATTAAAAACATTCTTTGCTGTTTTTAAAAAACCTTCAATATATTCTAAATCCATAAAAGTATGTATTATAACAAAATATTTAAAGATTATTGAAATGCCATTTTTTATGTTACCATTTTATAACACTTTGAATGAATTGTACAATTTTACAGTACAATTTATGCCTGACTTTTTTAAACAAAATTCAGAATTAACAGCTTACATTCTAGGTTATTCTGGATCTGTATCTCTTACAAAAACCGCTCAAAAAGTTTTTAAAAAACTTCCTGAAAGTTTAGACTCTTTAATTGCAGATTTTGAAGTAGCTGCATTAACAATGCTTCCTTTTACTGTTGTTGTTCTTGCAAGTGATAATGAAATTTATCCTTTACTACAAGAACATACCACTTACACTATGGGTGTTTTAGGAGTTATTTTAGGAGCTTACTTTCCAACATTAAAAAGAGTTTATGAAAAATATCAACTTTATAAAGAATCTCAGAAAGAATGATAAAAAATTATTTTAAAATGTTTTAACAAATTTTTTTTTTGATTTTTATTTTTGTTTCTCTATATATCATTTTTACTATTTTTTTATTGTTTTTCTATACTTCCTTGTCTTGAAACATGTACTTGTAAGTTTCCTCTAAATTCTTTTGTATAAGCTCCTGTAACTTTTATTTTATCTCCTACATTTAATGTTCCTGCATTTTCATTCCATAATACAAGAGTTGTTTCTCCACTATCATCTTTTATTGTAACTTCTTGTATTTTTCCTTCTTTTCCAAACTTGTTAAAAGTTCTTTCTTCTTTAACTTCAGAAACTTCAGCTTCAAAATCTGCGTTTCTTACTCCTTCTTTCAAATCTTTTATTTGCATTCTTTTTCACACTCAACAATTTTTTATATTTTATTTTTTTGCTTTTTATTTTCAAAATTTTTCTTTTAACTTTTTTATAATTTTTTTTAGTTTTTTATTTCATTTAAAATACTTTGTATTTTTACTCTTTTTTGTTCTTTTGTATCTCTATCTCTAATAGTTACTGTATCATCATTTAAAGTATCAAAATCTATAGTAATACAATAAGGAGTTCCTATCTCGTCTTGTCTTGCATATCTTCTTCCTATACTTCCAGATTTGTCAAAAAAAACATTAAAATCAGAATTTTTTAAAATGAAATCATAAACTTCTAAACTTTTATCTAACAATTCTTTTTTATTACTTACTAAAGGAAGTACAGCAACTTTGTATGGAGAAATATTGTTTTTTAATTTTAAAACAACATTACCTCTTTCTTTATCATAATAATAAGAATCTAACATTACAGCCATAAAAAATCTGTCAAAACCAAAACTAGGTTCAATAACACTTGGCAAAACTTTCTTTTGAGTTTTATCGTCTAAAATTTCTAATTTTTTACCACTATGTTTTTGATGTTGTGATAAATCAAAGTTTCCTCTATCAGCAATTCCAAAAATTTCTTTAAAACCAAAAGGAAACTTATATTCAATATCAAAAGTAGCACTGCTGTAATGACTTAACTCTTCATCTAAATGTTCTCTAACTCTGATGTTTTCTTCTTTTAAAAATTTTAAATACCATTTTAAACTTTTATAAAGCCAAAAAGCATGTATTTTTTTTAATCTTTTTTCTTCTAAAAGAGTTTTAATCTTAACTCTTTCATAATCAGCACTATCTTTATTTTTTTTCTGTTCTTCTTTTTCTTTATTTTTTTCTTTGTTTTTTTGTTTTTCTTTACTTAAAAAGTTAATTTCAAAATCTAAAAAAACATTATTTTCATAAAAATTATCGTCTAACTCGTATTCTGGATTGTAAAAATATTCTATTTCCATTTGTAAAAATTCTCTTTGTCTAAACAAAAATTCTCTTGGAGAAATTTCATTCCTAAAAGCTTTACCTACCTGTGCAATTCCAAAAGGCAATTTTACTCTTCCAGTATCAACAATATTTTTAAAATTAATAAAAATGCTTTGAGCAGTTTCTCCTCTTAAAAAAGCAACTTCACTTCCTTCTGCACCAATATAAACAGGGAACATTAAATTAAAAACTTTAATTTTACTAACTTCATTACCTTCAGGAGAAAGAATTTTATTTTCATCAATAATTTTTTGTAATTCTTCTATGGTTTTACCATCTACAGAAATATTCAAAGCATCTTCTATAAGATGATCTGCTCTATAATATTTTTTTGTCTTTAAATCTTGAACTAATGGATCATTAAAATTTTTAGTATGTCCAGAAGCATCCCAAACTTCTTTTTTACTAATAATACTTCCGTCTAAACCTATAATGTCTTTTCTTAACCTTACAAATTCATTCCACCAATCTTTTAAAATGTTATTTTTCATTTCTACTCCTAAAAAACCATAATCGTAAAAACCCGACAAACCATTGTATAATTCAGAACTTCTAAAAACAAAACCTTTCTTTTTACAAAAAACATACAATTCATCTATACTTTTTAATTTTTCCATAAAAACACACCATTATTTTTTTATCCAATCAACTTCTTTTTTTTCTAATTCTAATTCTTCAATAGCTTTTTTCAACAATTCTTTATCATTTTTTAAAATAAATTTTATATAATAAATGTTTTCTTTTAACAATGTATTTTTTCCAGTATGTAATTTTTTATAAAGTTTTTCTGCTAAACTTTTCATAGCAGCTCTTTTATTATTTGCAATCCACATATTTAAAATTCTTTTAGGAGGTCTTAACCTTGAAAAACCAGAATATTTTTCTTCTTTACTTAAAGCAATTCCAACAGTTAAATAATAATAAATATAACTTAAAAAACGCCAATGATTTCTTCTTCTAATGTAAGATTTTAAAATGTCAGTTTTAGATAAAACTTCAAAAGCTTTATATAAATCGTAAGGTTTTTTATATTCAAAAGGAATATTTTCTTCAATCCAAAAAATAATTTTTTCAAAATCTTCATCGACATTGTCAAAAGCATTCATAGCAGTTTCTTCACTAGTTGTTTTAAAAATTCTTAATAAAGAATTAATAATTTTTTCTTCTCTATCTCTATCGTAAAGTTCATTAACTTTTTCAACAGTTATTTTTTTTCCTAAGCTTTGCAAATCTAAAATTGCACTTCTTAAATCTCCTCCTGCTTTAATACTTAACTGTGTTAAAGCATCATCTTCACATTCAAGTTTTTCATAAACACAAATTTTTTTCAAAACAGCTTTTATACTCGTATATCTTAATTTACTATATTCTACTAAAACAACTCTTTTTCTTAACTCTGAAAATTTTTTATCCCAAATATCATTGGCAGTTAAAAA
The DNA here is from genome assembly GCA_015519985.1 of Candidatus Woesearchaeota archaeon. Taxonomy (GTDB): domain Archaea; phylum Nanobdellota; class Nanobdellia; order Woesearchaeales; family WAPJ01; genus WIAN01. The sequence goes on from WIAN01000137.1 coordinate 3,775, forward strand.
AATAGGAAACTTAGTAATTTCTAAAAGTTTAAGAATAGCATTTAAACCTCCTCTATCATAAGTTCCTGAAATACCATCAATTTCATCAACTAAAATAATCTTCTTTTTTCCAAACAAACTATTTTGCATAACTGCATTTTTAATCTTTTCATTAACATCTTTTTCAGTTCTAAAATCAGAAGCATTCAATTCTAAAAGTTCATAATTGTATTGTTTAGCAATAGCATAAACAGTAGCTGTCTTTCCAGTTCCAGGAGGACCATGAATAAGTAAAGCTTTATCTTTAGGAAAATCTTCTAAAAATCTTTGAATTACGGCTAAAGCCTTATTCTGTCCTTGAATATCATTCAAACTTTTAGGCATATACTTAACAGTCCAAATAGCATTATTCATAATACAATAAGAAAACACAATCATATTAAAAACTTATGGTTTTAAAAAATATAAAGTTAAAAAAAGATAACTTTAAATATCAATTGATACTTCTAAGTATCATATGATACGTAAAAGTAGCGAAACTATTAGAAAGGAAATTGAAGAATACTTTTTTTTAAATCCAACCGTTTTAGTTAGATTTAGAGAATTAGAAAGAATTTTAAAATTGCCTTTACCTTCAATAATAAGACATTGTAAAAAATTACAAGAAAAAAATATTTTGACAACAAAAAAAATAGGAAATGTAACATTCTACACTGCTAACAAAAACAGCGAAGAATAC
>WIAN01000138.1 GCA_015519985.1 Candidatus Woesearchaeota archaeon
ACTATGTCTGGAAGTTATAGTTTTCCAGTAGGAGTTAATGGAGTTTTTGAAAATATAAGGATTAATGAATTACATTTAGAAGAAGATCCTGCAAGGTGGAATCCTGAAACTGGAGAAGTAGATTATAATAGGAGTGGAACTCCTCTTATTGAGATTGTTACAGAACCGGATTTTGTTTCTTCACAACAAGTTAAAGAATGGTTGAAAAAGTTAAAAATACATTTAGACCATTTAGGTTGTTTTGACGAAAATTTTGGTATTAAAGCAGATGTTAATGTAAGTATAAGTCCTGAATATGAAAGAGTAGAGATTAAAAATATTAATTCTTTCTCTGCTATTGTTGAAGCTATAGAATACGAGTATAAAAGACAAATAGAAGAAAAAGAAAAAAATAAAAAAATACCTCAACAGACAAGAACTTGGACTGGTAAAGAAACTGTTATGATGAGATTAAAAGAAAGCAGTGTTGATTATAAATTTATTCCTGAACAAGATTTGCCTGTAATAATTGTTGATGAAAATATTTTAAAAGAAGCTGATGAAAATATTGTTGATGTTAATGAACTATACAAAAAACTTTTATCTTACAATATGAGTAAAGAAGATGCAGATATTATTATAGAACATCCTATTGTATGTGAATACGCTTTTTTTATGTTAAAAGAATTACCTGGAAAATTTGTAGGTAACTTTTTAAGAAACCAATTTTTAAGAGTTACAAATTACAATCAAGTACATCCAAGTTTTTTTAAAGGAAGTAAAGAAAATGTTTTCAAAGCTGCAAAATTGTTTTATGAAAATCTTATTAGTGACAAAATTGTAAAGAATATAATGGAAATGTTGTTTGAAAAAGATTTTGATGTAGAAGAATATGTTGAAAAAAATAATTTGAAAATAATACAAGACGATTCTTTTATAGAAAAAGCAGTTTTAGAAGTTTTAGAAGAACAAAAGAAAGCAGTTGAAGATTATAAGTCAGGAAAAGTAGAAGTTATTAATTTTTTAGCAGGACAAGTAATGAGAAAAACAAAAGGAAAAGCAAACATAAAAAAAGCAAAAGAATTATTAGAAGAGAAGTTGAAATAAAACTATTTTTCTATCATATTTCTCAAATCATTTATATCTTTAAATTTTTTAAACTTCCCCTTATCTATTTTTTTTAATTCTCTTCTATAAGATTTTTTAATCATAGAAATAAAAATAGTTTAACATTTTTTAAATTTATCTTTTTATAAATCATTAACAAAATATTTGCTTGGTTTTGGACCTGTTTGTTTTTGATAATTACTATCAACATCTTTACCATACAAAATTGTTGTTTTTGGAGTTTTATAAAATTCTAATTTGCTTATAGGCATTCCATCTTTTAATTTTAAACTTGAAATTTCATCACTTCTAACTTCTAAAACTAAATCTCCAAAGAAGCCATTATCAATAAAACCAGCAAAATGCAAAGGACCTTGCAATCCTACATGACTGTAAGTTTTTAATTCTACAGCCATGTTTTCAGGAATTTTTAAAACTTCTTTAGAAGCTAAAAGAAAATGTTCTCCAGGATGTATTGTTAGAGAACAATCCATTCTTTTAATTTTTATAAAATAATCTTCAATTTTATGATCATATTTTTTTAAATCTATAGGCAATGGATTAGATTTTGCTTTTAAAGCAATAACATCTGTTTTTTTACCTTTCAAGTCTAAATGTAATATTAAACCGTCAGAAAGAATATGATCTGCTTCTTCTAAAATGCCGTTTTTATAATCGTACAATACAGCTTTCTTTTTAAAAAACAAATCTAATTCTTCATCACTATACTTATAATTTTTTCCTACAAAAAATCTTAATTGTGTTAAAGAAAGGTTAGGGTATAATATTATGTTAAAAGTTAAAGGTTGTATTAACAAATACAATTTTACTTTTCTATTTTTAGTATAATAATATAAAATTTCGTCAAAAACAGGACTATAATCAGAAATCATTCTTGTATTTAAAAACAATCTTCCTAAACTGCTTTTAGGACTGCTTTTAACACTCAAATTTTCACTAACAACAACACTTTCTTTTAAAGGAACAATATAAGAAAAACCTTTTTTTAATTCAAAACCTTTCTTCATAGATACTTTTTTAACCTTTTTTTCTTTTAACAAATCAACAATTCTTTTTCCTGCTTCAGGTCTGAAAGTTTCTTCAGAATCAAGAATATAAACGTAATCTTCAGTAGAAGTGTCAAAACTGCTTGGTTGAATTCTTTTATTATAATCTTTAGAAGTAAAAAGATGAGAGTTAATTATTTTTTTAATATTTTGAGCTGCTAAAGCATAACTTTCAAACATAAATAAAGAGACAATTTTAGTTTTAAAAACTTTACTTAAAAAAAACCGAAAAATTTTCACAAAACAGTAGAAAAAAAAGATAAAAAAATAAAGAAAACAAAAAAAATACAAAAACATAAAAAATAGACAAAAAAATTTATATAAAATAAAAATAATAAAAAAACAAAAAAAATGAGAAAAAACAATAGAAAATAAAAATATAAAAAAAAACAAAAAGAATGAAAAAATAATGATAAAAAAAGGTGTATAAAATTTTATCTTCAAAAAAAATATTGTTTTTTGGCTATTTGATAGAATTATTACTTGTGATTATTTACTTATTTATTCTTTCAAAAGGAGATATAAAAGCTTTATTTCCACTGATATTTGGGATTATTTCTTTAATAGTTGCATTTCCAATATTACTGTTGTTTTTTATAAAAGATAAAATTAAAAGTAAAAAAATAAAATTGTTTATTATAATAATAACATTCTTATTGGGATTGTTAGGAAGC
>WIAN01000139.1 GCA_015519985.1 Candidatus Woesearchaeota archaeon
AATGAATTATAAACAACATTTAACTATAAACATAACAATATTTTTAATATTCTTTTTAATTCTAAATGTTCTTGGTTTTTTTAGTTTTAACATAATTAATATAAAAAATTTTAATAGTTTTAGTTTTGAATTTAAGAATTTTTTATTATACTTTTTTATCACAATATTTTTAACATTACTTCCAGATATAGATAGTAAAAAAAGTATTATTACAAAAATATTTTTTTCTTTTTACATTATACTTTTTTCTTTTGGAATGTACTATTTTTTTAAATACAATTTTTTTAAAGCAACAATACTAGTTTTTTCCTCTATATTTTTGTTTTTTTTACATTATTATTTTAGTAAAAATAACAAGTTCCATAGAAGTTTTTCTCACAGTTTAATATTTGGCTTTATAGTTACTTTTATTTTAGCATTAATATTTTTTGACTTTAAAATATTATACTTATATATTTTTTTTATATTGCATTTAATAGAAGACAAAAGTTTTTTTAAAAGTTTAAAAAAAGATTTTTATTTTATAAAAAAAATCTTAAAATAAAACAAATAAAAAAATAAAAATAATTATTGTTTTTTTGTTTTTATTGCAATAGTTCCTTCTTTTGTATCTTTTAAAATTATTCCTTTTTGTTTTAACAAGTCTCTTATTTTATCTGCTTTTTCAAAATCTTTATTTTTTCTAGCGATATTTCTTTCTTCAATAAGTTTTTTTTCTTCTTCTGTTAAAAGTTGTAAATCATAATCTATAAATCCAAAAATAGAATCGAATTTTAAAAACATATCATAAGCTTTTTTAACACTACTCTCATCTAAAAATTCGTTGGTTTCTTCTTTACCTTTAAACTTGTATATTAAATTCATAAGTTTATTAACAGCAGCTAAAGCTTTACTCACATTCAAATCGTCACTCAAAGCAGAATCAAATTCTTCTTTAATAGTATTTAATTCTTTTTCAACATTAATTTTTCCAAAAACATTTTTATCTAACAATTGTTTTAAATACAAATAAAAATCTGTGTATTTTATTAATTCTTTTTCTTTCTCTTCTAAAAGTTTAAAAGTAAAATTTAAAGGTTGTCTATAATGAGTGCTTATCAATAACAATCTCAAAGCTAAAGGGTTATAACCTTTACTAGTTATGTCTCTTAAAGTATAAAAGTTACCTAAACTTTTGCTCATCTTTTTTCCATCAACTAGTAAATGTTCTATATGAAACCAATAATTAACAAAATTTTCATTTAAAGAACACTTTTCACATACACTTTCAGATTGTGCTATTTCATTAGTATGATGAGGAAAAATCAAATCTATACCTCCAGAATGCAAGTCGAAACTTTCACCTAAATATTTAGTGCTCATAGCAGAACATTCAATATGCCAACCTGGTCTTCCTCTTCCTAAAATTGTATCCCAATAAACATCTCCGTCTTCTTCGGTATAAAATTTCCATAAAGCAAAATCTTGAGGGTTTTCTTTAGTATATTCATCAACCAAAACTCTATTAGAAGCTCCTGCTTTTAAAGTTTTTAAATTTAAATTTGCAAGTTTACCATAATTTTTAAATTTTTGTATAGAAAAATAAATTCCGTCTTCAGTTTTATAAGCATAACCTTTATCAATCATTTTTTTAATCATAGAAACCATTTCATTAATATGTTCTGTTGCTTTAGGCATAACATCAGGAAGTTTAATGTTTAAAGATTTTAAATCTTCAATAAAATATTTAGTATATTTTTCTGTAAATTCTTTTAAAGAAACACCTTCTTCTTTTGCTCCTTTTATAGTTTTATCATCAACATCAGTAATATTCATAACATGATAAACTTTATAACCAAAATATTCTAAAGTTCTTTTCAATAAATCAGCAGCTACAAAAGATCTTAAATTACCAATATGAGCAAAATTATAAACAGTAGGACCGCAAGTATAAAAACCAACTTTATCCTTCAAATATTTATACATAGGTTTAAATTCTTCTTTTTTTCTTGTTAATGTGTTATACAAATACAATTTTTTTGTCATAAAAACACCCTTAAAAAATTTATAGTTTTAATTTTATAGTTTTTTTAATAAATAAATTTTATGATCTTTCTCGTAAGGTTCTAAATTTAATTCTTGCAAAATTTTAAAATTTTTTTCTAATTTTTTTCTAACTTCAAAATAAATTTCTTTATTCTTTTTAGTAACATCAATACTTTTTGCTTTCAAAGCTAAAACAATTTGAGTATTCTTATCTACAAAAAACAAATTTTTTTCTAAAATTTCAACTTGATTTTTTTGAGCAATATCCATAAATAAAAAATCAACTTTTGGAATGAATTTAAAATAACAATGTGTTTTAAAAGCATCTTCAAAAATAGGAATGATATTTTTTCTTTTTTTAGATAATAAAAACAAATCAATAAAAGGATTTCTTGAAAACTCTACAGAAAAAATAAAACTGTCAGATAAAACGTCAGACAAATGACTAATAGTAGTTCCAGAAGCAGCACCTAAATAAAGCACATTTTTAACTTTATCTTTTTTCAAATTTAACTTTAAACCTTTCATTAAACCAGCAGAAATTTTACTCTTATAAGGATTCCAAAATCTGTATTCAATGTTATCAAAAAATTTAGTTTCTTCATCATAAACTTTAACATTAGGAGTTAAATTTTTAGTAAAAACACCTTTTTTTGTAATAATAATATTGTCAGCTTCTAAGAAAATATTGTTTTTTTTAATATTATTCTTTTTATTAAACTTAACCCTACTTTTATTATTGTTATTACTTTTGCTCCTACTTTTGTTGTTATTTTTACTTTTTTTGTTTTTATAATCTTTATTTTTTTCTTTCATTTTAACCTTTAGAATATTCTTCTACTTTTTTAACAATGTCATTATAATATTTTTTAACCACAACATCAACATTACTTTCAACACTTTTAGTTTTATCTTCTTTTTTTCTGAAATAATCAATCTTAGCAGCTATTAAAATTTTGTCAGCTAAAAGTCTAGCTAGTTTTCCATGATATTTGCTTTTAACTTTACTCATAAAAGGATGTTCATGTAAAACGCCATATTTAGGAGGGTCAAACTTTTTATTTTTCAAATGTCTAAACAAAGCTTTTTCAGCTCCTAAAATTTGAAGTCTTGAAGAAGGCATAAAAACAATATTTTCAAAACTTCCAGCTAAAGAAATAAGTTTAGAAGCAATTTTATAAGAAGAAATAAAAGTAAAATTAGGATAGTTTTCCTCTAAAATAATTTTCAATTTAGATTCAAAAAGATTAATATCTTCTTCTAAAAGCAAAATTCTTTTTGACAATAAAAATAAAAGTTCATAAATATCCTCAGGAATATCAATAACAATACTATTGTATTTATTGTTTTTATAATATTTTTCTTCCAATTTTTTTTCTGAAAAAAGTTTAGCTAAAACAATATAGTTTTTTACTTCTCTAACAGCTTCCGGATAAAACAAATCTAAAAGTTGTTCAAACCTCAAACCTAAACGATTAAGATTTTTTTTACTATCATCAATAAGATTATTTAATTTAATAATAGTTTCATCAACAACGTTATAAT
>WIAN01000140.1 GCA_015519985.1 Candidatus Woesearchaeota archaeon
ATCATATTATAATAGCAGCATCAGGAATTATTTCAGATGCAAGAGTTTTAGTAGAAAGAGTAAGAGTAAAATCACAACAACATAAAATTACTTATAATACTAATATTGATGTTGTTTCTGTAGTTAAAGAAATAGCAGATTTAAAACAATTAACCACACAATCAGGCGGCTACAGGCCTTTTGGAGTTTCATTATTGATTGCAGGTTATGATATAGAGCCTAAATTGTATGAGACAGATCCTACAGGAATATATTTTGAATATAAAGCTTCAGTAATAGGAGAAGGAGAAGAAAAAGCAAGACCAATTTTACATAAAGAATATAAAGATAACATGAGTTTTGAAGAAGCAGTAAAATTAGGAATAAAAGCTTTAAAAGAAGTTTTAGGAGATAAATTTTCTTCAGAAAGAATAGATATTTCTTATGTTGATAAAGAAAAAAAATCAAAATTCTTAACAGAAGAAGAAAAACAAAAATATTTATAATTTTTTTATACTATTTTTAAACAATTGTGATAAAAATGACTGAAAAAATGAATCTTGCAAGATTAAAAAAAGAATCAAAAACTTTTGAAATAGTTATAAATCCAGATTTAGCATTTGAATATTTAGAAGGAAAAAAAATAGATATAAAAGATATTTTAAAAGCAGAAGATATTTTTTATGATGCAAAAAAAGGAATGAAAATTTCAGAAACAGATTTAAAAAACTATTTTCATACAGATGACATTTTAAAAGCAGCAGAAGAAATATTAAAAAAAGGAGAAGTACAATTAACAGAAGAAGAAAGAAAAAAAATAAGAGAAGAAAAATATAAAAGAATGTTAGATATAATTACAAAAAACTCTTTAGATCCAAAAACTAACCTTCCACATCCAAGATTGAGAATAGAAAATGCATTGGAAGAAGTAAAATTTAAAATAAAAGATGAAAAAACAGTGGAAGAAAATGTACAATTAGCAATAAAAGCAATAAGAACTGTACTACCAATAAAATTTGAAAGTTTAAAATACAAAGCAAAAATAAAACCTCAATTTATAGCTTTAACATTAAGCTTTTTGAAAAAAAATACAAAGATATTAACAGAAGATTATACTTCTACAGGGGATTTAATAATAACTTTTGAATTCCCAGGAGGAATGTTAAATGAGGTTATTGACAAATTAAATTCAATAACAAAAGGAGATATAATTTTAGAAAAAATATAAAATAAGATTATAAAAAAAATATTAGGTGAGAAGATGTTATTAAAAGAACATAAAGAAATAGTTGTTCCAGGAGAGATAATTGCTGAAGGAATGGATTTTCTTCCAGGAGAAGGAACATATAGAGAAGATGATAAAATAAAAGCATCAGTATTAGGAATGTTAGAAGTAAAAGGAAGATTGTTAAAAATAATACAAATTTCAGGAAAATATCTTCCAAGAAAAGGAGATACAATAATAGGAAAAATAACAGATGTATTAATGGCAGGTTGGAGAGTAGAAATAAATTCTGCTTATACAGCAATGTTGCCTTTAAAAAATGGAACTTCAGCATTCATACCAAAAGGAGGAGATTTAACAAAATATTATAATATAGGAGACTACGTAATTGCAAAAATAACAAATGTAACAAGCCAAATGTTAGTAGATTTAACAATGAAAGGTCCAGGATTAAAAAAAATAGAAGAAGGAAGAATAATATTAGTAAATCCTCATAAAGTTCCAAGAATAATAGGAAAACAAGGATCAATGATAAGTTTAATAAAACAAGCAACAGAATGTAAAATAATAGTAGGACAAAACGGAGTTTGCTATATATATGGAGAACCAGAACAAGAATTAATAGCAATAGAAGCAATAAGATTAATAGAAAAGAAAAGCATAATTTCAGGATTAACAAATGTAGTTAAAGAATTTTTAGAAAAAAAAACCGGAAAAAAATTAGAAGTAAAAAATACAGAAGAAAAAAAAGAACAATAAAAAAACAAGATAAAAAAATTATTAATTATCGTGGTGAAAAAAAATGTCATATGAAAAAAGATTTGATAATAGAAAATTTGATGAAACAAGAAAAATAGAAGCAAAAGCAGGAGTAATAAAAAGAGCAGACGGTTCAGGATATTTTAAAATAGGAAATACAGAAGCTTACGCGGCTGTATATGGTCCAAGAAATTTATTCCCAAAATTTATGCAAGACCCTCAAAAAGGAATATTAAGAGTAAGATATAATATGATGCCATTTTCAGGAGCAGGAGAAAGAGTAAGACCTGGAACAAGCAGAAGAAGTAAAGAAATATCATTTGTAACAGAAAATGCTTTACTACCTGCTTTAAATTTAGAAGACTTTCCAAATGCAGTTGTAGATGTATTCATAGAATTACCACAAACAGATGCAGGAACAAGAGCAGCAGGAATATGCGCAGCAAGTATAGCATTAGCGGATGCAGGATTAAACATGAAAGGATTAGTATCAGCAATAGCATTAGGAAGAGTAGGAGATAAAATAGTAGTAGACTTAGATAAAAAAGAAGAAGATTTCCCTGAAGAAGAAGGAGGAGTTGCTGATTTGCCAATTGCAATGCTTCCAGAAAAAGATATGATAACATTATTACAAATGGACGGATTTTTAAAAGAAGAAGAATTGGAAGAAGCTTTAACAAAAGCAAAAGAAGTGCTTTTAAAAATAAACGAAATACAAAAACAAGCATTAAAAGAAAAAATAAAAAGAGAAGCAGAAGAATAAAAAAAACAATAAAGTAAAATAGCTAGGTGAAAATTTATGGTTTATGATATGAAAAAAAATGTTAAAAGATATTATGAAAAAAATTTAAGATTAGACGGAAGAAAAAAAGATGAAATAAGAGAATTAAAAATACAATATTCGGTTTCAAAAAACGCAGAAGGTTCAGCAAAAGTACAATTAGGAGAAACAACAGTATATGCAGGAGTAAAAATGTCAATAGAAACTCCTTATGATGACACTCCAGACCAAGGAA
>WIAN01000141.1 GCA_015519985.1 Candidatus Woesearchaeota archaeon
GTATCCTAATGTTAGAGCAGAATATATTTTTTTAGCTAGAAAAAAATTTTATGAAAATATTAAAGAAGAATTTGGTTTTGATAATGTTAAAAGTTTAATTAAAAGTTTTAAAGATATTAATGATGTTAATATAAAAGTTCTTTATGATGTTGATGAAGATTCTTTTCTTTTAAGAGATTTTTTTGTTAGTAATGTTAAAGGTTTTTCTTATAAAGAAGCTAGTCATTTTTTAAGAAACATTGGTTTCAAACAATTTTCTATTGTTGATTTTCATATTATTGATATTTTAAAAAAACATTCTTTTTTAGAAGAAAATGCTTTTGTTTATACTTCTGGAAAAAACAAAGGTAAAAGAAAATCTTTAAGCAAAAAAGATTATTATTTTGTTGAAAATATTTTAAAAAATATTGCTAAAAAGTTAAATTTAAATTTGTCAGAGTTAGATTTTTATCTTTGGTATTTAGAAACTGGTAAAATATTAAAATAATTAAAACAACCAAGGTATTTAAAAAATTATTCATATTTTTCTTTTAGTGTTTTATCTACTTCTTCTGCTATTTTTTTTAAATCTTCAAAAATTCTTATTGCATCTCTTTCTATTTCTTCTATTGTTTCTTTTAATGTTGTTTTTCTTAATTTTATGTTTCTTTTTTCTCTGTATAGTATTCCTAATTCTGTTAGTCTTCTTATGTGATGGTTTATTCTTGCTATTGGATAATTCAATTTTTTGCTTATTGTTTCCGTCTTTATTTCGTTTCCTTTGTATGTTTCTTCTAATATTAATTTTATTATGTTGTATGCTGTTTGTTCTATGTCTCTTCCTGAACTTAATAGCATACTATCAACTATTGTTTTTAGGTCTTCTTCTAAATTTTTTTTTATTGGAATATTAATATTTTTAATGTAAATTTCTCTTTGCATTTTAACCACGCCTTATTATTCTTTTTATTTTTTTGTTTTTTTTCTATTAGTTTTTTTCTTTTTATTATTTATATTGTTATTATGATATTTAAATTTTATGCTTTTTAAAGAAAACTTATTTATTTTGTAGTAATGATATTTATTTTATAAATATTTTGTTTAAAAAACCGAAAAGTTTATAAATAAGTAAATCACTCTATTTGTTGATGTTAGATAAACAAAACTAAACAAAACCTTTGTTTGTTTTAAAAACAAATGGCGGAGGTGATGCTGTATGCCATTCAGAAGAAGAAGCTTTTTTGATGATTTATTTGACTTATTTGAAGATTTTGGATTTGAATTTGAAGAAACAATACCAGCAAAAAGAAAATTTGCAGTACCACAAAATTATGTAACTCCAGTAGCAGATATTTGGGAGACAGATAAAGCAGTAAAAGCAGTAATAGACATGCCAGGAGTAAATAAAGAAGATATAAAAATAAATTTTAAAGACGACGGCATAGAAATAAAAGCAGAGAAAAAAGAAGAAAAGAAAGAAGAAAAGAAAGGAATTTACAGAGAAGAAAGAAGATACACAGGATTTTACAGATTTATACCCTTACCAGAAAACACTATTCCAGAAAAAACAGAAGCAGAATATAAAAACGGAGTATTAGAATTAACAATTCCAAAAAAAGAAGTCAAAGAAGAAACAGGAAAAACAATACAAGTCAAATAAAAATAAAAAAAATAAAAATTTTTTAACAAAACTCTTTTTTTTATTTTTATGATTTATAATTTTTATTATGTTCATAAAAAAATCATACATACAAATTATAGTTAATAATACAATGATTAATAATTAAAATTGAATATATCAAAATTAAAAATAATAAGGTGATAATTATGAAAGAAAAAAATAATGAAAAAAAAACATTGACTGTTGCTGAAGCTTACTATGATGATGTAGGAAGAGGAATAGCAAGACTTCCTGATCATATAATGTCAAAATTAAACTTACATTCTGGAGATATTATAAAAATTGAAAGTCCAGATGGAAAAGGAAAAACAGTAGCTACAGTATGGAGAGCAAGATATGAAGATGAAGGACAAGACATTATAAGAATGGATGGAATGTTAAGAAGCAATGCAGAAACAAGTTTAGGAGAAAAAGTAAATATTTCTAAAGCTGATTGTGATGAAGCACAAACAGTAGTGTTAAATCCTGTTGAAGAAATAAGATTTAATGGAGATCCTGTTCCTTACTTTCATGGAAAATTATTAAACAGACCTTTATTAAAAGGACAAAAAATAATTATAGATTTGATGGGAACACAATTACATTATGTTGTTACAAAAATAATGCCTGGAGAATGTGGAATAGTAACAGAATCTACAAATGTAATAGTTTCAGATAAAGTTGTAAAACCAGAAAGTTTGAAATTACCAGAAGTAACTTATGAAGATATAGGGGGATTAAAGAAAGAAATTGAATTGATAAGAGAAATGGTAGAATTACCAATGAAACATCCTCAAGTATTTGAAAAGTTAGGAGTAGGAGCACCAAAAGGAGTATTATTAACAGGTCCTCCAGGAACAGGAAAAACATTACTTGCAAAAGCAGTAGCAAATGAAACTGACAGTCAATTTTTCATAATTAATGGTCCTGAAATAATGAGTAAATATTA
>WIAN01000015.1 GCA_015519985.1 Candidatus Woesearchaeota archaeon
AAATTCTTCTTCATATTTTACTTCTTTAAATAATTCTTCAAAATTTTTATTATACTTTTTTATTAATTGTAATGCTTTTTTAGGTCCTATTCCTTTTATTCCCCCCGGATTGAAATCTGTTCCTACAAGTATTCCTAATACTATTAGTTGTTCATGGTCTATTCCTAAATAGTTTAAATTTTCATTCAAATCTATTATTTGTGGTTTTACTGTGTAGTATCCTATTTTGTTGCTTTTTCTTCTTTTTCCTGAGATGCTTAATTGTCTTATTAATTTTGGACTTCCGAATAATAAAGAATCATAATCTTCTGATGCTACGCTGTAAGCTTTTTTATTTTTTACTAAATAGCTTGCTTGTGCTTCTCCTTCTGAAGGTGCTTGTATATATGGCAGTCCTAATGCTTCTAATAATTTTTTTGAATCTTCTATCATTTCTTCGTTTAATGTTGATAATCTTTTTGAAAATTTTTTCATTGCTTCTATATCTTGTTCTAATTCTGCTTTTTCATATTCCTCTAATGCTTTTTCTTTTAATGCTTTTCTTCTTTCTCTTTCTTCTGTTTTCATTAATGGGCTTTCTCCGTCATATACATATACTGGTTTTATTCCTTTTTCTAAAAGGTTTATTGTTCTTGAAAATAATCCTACTAGATGACTTGTTATTTTTCCTTTTGTAGTTTTTAATAAACTTCCATCTACTGCTCTTATTGTTGATAAGAATTGGTATAAAAAATTGAATGCGTCTATTGCTATTATTTTTCCTGATAAACTTTCTAATTCTATTTCTTTATATTTTATTATGTCTGATAGTTTTACTCCCATTTTTTATCATAATTTATTATAATTTTTTATTATACTTTTTTATTATAATTCTATTATTGTGCAACTTTTTAATTTTGAATTTGAAAAACTATAAGCATTTTTGCTTATTTTTCCTTTTGCTAAAAATAATAACGGATATCCTAATATTGTGCTTTCTACGAATGCTTCTTTTATGTCTTTTTCTGTGATTGTTTTTTTGTTTTTTGCATAAAAAAAGTATTCTAATTCTCCTATTACGCTTGGTATTATTATTACTCCTAATATTTCTGTTTCTTTTTTTTGTATTTCTGAATATAATATTTGTATGTTTTTTTCTTCAAAAAATTCTAATAGTTTTTTTCCAAATGAATCTTGTAATAGTTTTGTTTTGTTGTCTTCTTCTAAATTTTGTGTGTATTGTTGTAATGTTACTTCTTTTGTTTTTGTTTTTTGTTTTTTATTTTGTGATTTTTCTGTCTGTTTTGTGTTTGTTGATTTTGTTTCTTTACTTTTTGTTATTGGTTTTAATAATTCTTTTTTTACTTTTGTTTCTTCTTTTTGTTGTTTTGCTTCTTCTGTTATCTTTGTTTCTTCTATTGATTGTGTTGTTTGTGTTGTTTTTTCTGTTTGCTGTGTTTGTTTTGTTAGCATTGTTTTTTCTATATTTTCTTCTATTGGTTTTTTTTCAATTTTTTCTTTTAAATATTGTTTTATTGGTTTTTCTTTTTGTTGCAGTTTTGTTTCTTCTATTACTTGTGGTTTTTCTGTTGTTTGTGTTGTTTCTTTTTTTTCTGGTATTTCTGTTGTTGTCGTTGTTGTTTGTTCTTCTGTAATGGTTTGTGTTGGCATTGTTTTTTCTAATAATATGTTTTTTATTATTTGTTCTGCTTCTAAATCTGAGAGTAAATAATACTTCCAAAATAATCTGTTTTCGTAGCCTATTTTTACATTTAATGGTATTGCAAAATCTTTTAGTTTTCTTAATGCTACTCTGTCTATTAAATCTAATTTTATGTCTTCTAATATTTTTTTTGATTTTAACATTGCTAATGTTTTTTGTTCTTTTTCATGTAAATTATCAACATAATTTTCTAATTCTTCTTTTTTTTCTTCAACATAATATAATGGGCTTCCTCCAACTTTTAGATGTGAAACTTTTATTAATCCTTTACTTCTTAATTCTGATAAGAATGCTGATGCGAATAATGTTTCTATATTGAAATATTCTGCTACATTTACAGGCAGTACAGCTCCTTTTTCTTTTATATAATTGTATACTTCTTCTGCTACAACCATTTTTTTATCCTCAAACTATATTGTTATGGTTTTATCCAACTGCTTTCATAATACGTTATTCCTTGTTCGTCATCTACTATTGCTAATAATAATTTTTTTCTTGTACTGTGTGCTATTCTGTTTTTTGATATGTAATCTTTTATGTTTATTTTTTCATTTTCATTCAATACATACAATAACCATTTACTATGATCTTCTCCTGGTTTTATTCCTTTGTCATAAACTCTAAAATCTGTTCCGTATTTTAATGCTGTTTTTACTATGTACCCTTTTTTTCTTAAATCAGAATATACTATTAATTTTTCTTTAAACTTTTTTTCTTTTGCCTTTTTTAACAATTCTTCGTAAGAATATTTTTTTTTATAATTTTTATTATAAACTTCTAATTTTTTTTGCAATAACAAGTAAATTGCTTCTATTAAAGATAATTCTATATTTTTTTGTTTTTTTATTCCATAATGTTTTTGATATAACAGATCAGAATAATCATTTTTTTCTAATATTACAGTATTTCCTATTAAGTATCCTTTTGTTTTTTTTACAACCATTTTGATCAAAAAAAAGTAATTTAAAATATAAAGATGTGGGCGTGAAGGCTTCGAATGCCGCTACGCTCCCAACTTATAAGGGTTGAAGCTCCACACTGCGACCCTGAAAGCGCCTTGCTTCAAGGTTATGGCTGCTTCCTCCCGGACCTGACCCTTTCCCAAGAAGCAAAACCAATCAGGACAGTGCTTCTACACTTCAAAACCCTCAAGATGAGAGCGCGCATAACACCCTCAGCCTTCTTTCGCCCCGCCGTATAGCCCGTTTGCGGTTACAGCGCAGGGCTAGCGCGCCGGCATAGCCCACAACTATTAGATTGTATTATTCCTTTAAAAAGTTTAGGAAAATCTTTTTAAGCATTTTAAATAAAAATTTCGGATTTTTTTAAGTAAGATTTATAAAATAATTTTTTATAATTGTTTTTTTATGTTTAAAAAAATTTTTCCTTATATTGCATCTGCAGTTATGTTTTTTAATTTTGGTTTTTCTAATAGTAATTTTGATGTTGAAAAAGGGAAAGAAATCGTTTATAATGCTGTTGTTGAAAATTTGGAACCTGTTTATAATCCTTGTATTCCTAGTAGGAGTGAAGCTCCTAAAAATTATTCTGAACTTGTTGAAAAAGTTTTGTTTGAAGTTGCTGACAAAATAGGAAATAATAATGGAACAGTTGAAAATTCTGAAATTTCTGTTGCTTTACAATACACTCTTCTTTCTTGGAAAAAATTAAATAAACATTATTGTCCTAAAGGAGGCCCTGCTTTTGAAGATACTGAAAATTTTAAAATTGTTAAAGAATTATATAAAAAATATGGTAGTGAAGGACCCGTCATTATTCCTTGGACTATTAGATTTTATTTAAAGTTAAAATATGGAATATAGTTTTAGAAAGATAAAATATAATTTCCATCAGCATCTTTTTTAAATCCTAATGCTTTTGCAGTAGCATTATATATCATTCCTGCTCTTCTATAAGATAGATGTCCTGGTATTTTTGTTAAAACATGATTTTGTGCTGAAATTACTTTTAACTTTAATTTAAATTCTTCAGCAATATTAACCATTGTTCCAAGAAGTACTTTTGACCATTCTATATTTTTCATTGCTTCAGCATATTTTTCATAAACCACACCAGCAAACTTTCTGCCTTGAATTTGATTTACTATAATAGTATCTTCGTAGATATAAAATCCCAAGTTTGCTAAGAAAAAGTATTTGTCAGAATCGCCATCTTTTTTGGTCAAAGCAATGTTATAATCTGAATCTGTATAAAAGTGTTCTGTTGAAATAATAGGAACTAAAATATCTTTTTTATTAGAAGGAGGATTAAGTGAGCCAGTATTTAAAAGAAACTCATAAAGCCCTTGAGGCATTTCAATAGCATACATTCTTCTAAAAAGTGATATCAGCGCATAATTTTCTCTAGATTCTTTTGAAGAAAATTCTTGTAATAGATTAGAATAAAAAGATTTATCAAAAATAATACCTGTCGAATCAAGTACACCAGGAAAAAAATATTCTTTAAAGAATTGTAACAATTTATTATTAGAAGATAAACCTTCTACTTCAAGTTTAAGTTGTTCAGGTGTTTTAGACGGAAAACCTTTTTCTTTGATAGAGTGTAAAAAGAAAGATTCTAAATTTATGTATTTTTTATGACTCTTTGCTTTATTTATGGCAGATTCGTAATTTTTTTTAAAATAGTCAAACAAGTAAAAGTATATTTTTTTAGAAACGTAGAGAGAAGCTTCTGCTAGTCTTGCTTTTTCTCCTTCATAGAATTCTGGGGATAAAAAGAAGAAAGGATTTTCTAAATGTTGCAGTAAAAGTGCTCCTTCAAAGTCTGTTTTTGGGTTTAAAATTTCATCTATTGTAGTCATAAAAGTCAGAATTAAAAAAATATTTATAAACGTTTCTAAAAAACACTACTTCAAAATAACAACAACATTTTTTTTGTTTTTTGATCGTTTTTTCAATGGTTTTTTAAAATATAAATTTTTATAAACTTTTAAATATTTATTTTTTTTATGAAGGTTTTTATTCTTGGTACTTCCGGAGATTCTATTTTGACTTCTAAGAATATTCTTTTTTCTTCTGGGATTGTTTTTTATGATGGTTTTAATCAAATTCATTATGATCCTGGTAGTAATGTTTTGTATTCTTTAAAAAGAGCTGGTTTGAATGTTAGAAATACCAATATTATTTTAAATTCTCACGTTCATTTTAACCATGCTTCTGGAATTGTTGATTTGATTGTTGGAATGACTTATAATGGTTTGGATAATAAAGGTTTAATTATAGGAACAGAATTGTTGTTTAAAAACAACAATCTTATTAATATTCCTTTTAGATTTCAATCTTTTAGTGAAAAAAATATTGTTATGAAAGATAAAGAGAAAGTTGAAGTTAATAATGTTTTGATTGAAAGTTTTTCTTCTAAACATAGTATTGAAAGTTTAGGTTTTGTTATTAAAGATAACTTTTTTTCTATTGGTTTGCCTGGAGATACTGTTTTTGATGAAAATTATTTTGAAAATTTTAAAAATCTTGACTTGTTAATCTTAAATTCTAAATATGGTTTTGATTATAAAAATAGAAGCAATAACAGCAGTACTAAAAATAATAATAAAAATAAAAATTTTGATTTGAATCTTGACGGTTTTGATATTGTTAAAATTATTGATTTTTGCAAGCCTAAAAATGTTGTTTTAACTCATTTTTCTTATAAACTTTTTAATTCTGGTTTGTTATATTTTTTGAGAGAAGTTAAAAAAAACATTACTCATAAATGTAATGTTATTCTTGCTAGAGATTTTAGTGTTTTAGAATTTGATAATAATAAAAATGTTAATTTAAAATTGATTTAAAATTTTATTTAAAACGTTTGTTTTTGATTTAAATAATTGTTTTTAAAAATCTAATAGTTTTTTTTGATTTTCTTTGTTTTTTTCTTTATTGTTTTTTATATTTTCTTCTCCATATAATTTTTTATAACTCATCCATGTTTTTCTAAAATATTTTTTTTCTTCTTCTTCATGTTTTTTTAAAAAAGCTATTGTTTTTGGATCTGAAGGATATCCTGAACCTATGTCTTTTTTTATTTTGTTTTTTATTTCTAATATTTTTTTATCTCTTACTATTTTTGCTATTATGCTTGCTGCTGATACTTCTATGTATTTTTCGTCTGCTTTATGTTCTAAATGAATTTTTATATTGTTTTCTTTTAATATTATTTTTGTTTTTTCGTCTAAAAAATTTTTTATTGTTTCATAATATTTTTTTTCATTGTTGCTTGGCAAATCTATTGTTATTCTTTTTATTTTTTTTATAATATTTTTTTTATTTTTTTTTATTAAATCTTCTATCATTTTTTTTATTAATATTGCTGTTCCTTTTGCTTCTAAAGAGTTTAAATTCATACTTTTTGAGTTTAATGCTTCGTCTATATCTTTTGGTTTGAATTCTATAAAATTATAATATTCTGCTTTTTCTTCTATTATTTTTTTTAACATTTCTCTTTTTTTTGGAAGTATTTGTTTTGAATCTTTTACATTTTTTTCTTTTAATTCTTCTATTGTTTTTTTTTCTAATAGTGTTATTGCTATTATCATACTTCCTACTACTGGGCCTCTTCCTGCTTCGTCTAATCCTGCATAATATTCCATTTTATCATCCACACAAAGTTTATAATCTTATATTACATTTAAAAAGTATACTATGTAATACGCTATTGTTGGCATTATTGCAAAAAATGTTATGAATGGCATTGCAGGATACATTTTTCCTTTTTCTGAATTATAAAATAAATATGCTAATCCTATTGTTGAAAATATTATTGTTAATATTGCTACATACAATCCTAAATATAAATAGATTGTTCCTGTGAATATTGTTGTGAATGCTAAATCTCCCCCTCCAAGCAATGCTTTTCTATAATTTTTTCTTTCTATTTTTTTTATTTGTTTTTTTGCTTTTTGTGTTTTTACTTTTTTTGTTTCTATTTTTTCTTCTGTATTTTGTACTTTCTGTAATTTTGTTGTTGTTTGTGTTTCTTTTTTTTGTTTTTTATTTTCTTTTTCTTCTTCATATTCAAATAATAATCCTGTAAATTTTGTGTTTAATTGGAAGTTTGCTAATTCTATCATGCTTTTGCTTTTCCATACTGCATAAGCATCGTATAAAGATAATAATATTAACATTATTATTCCTCCTAACGGAGTTATTATTGGAGAGAACATTAATGCAAAAGCAGGATAAATCAGTATTTCTAAAAAGTTTTTTATTAATTGAGGAGTTATTTTTATATTTTTTAAAATTATTATTGTTATTGCTAGTATTATTGAAACTTTTTTTGATAAAAAAGCAGTTAAAGTTATGTATGTTAAAACATAAGTTATATAGTAATAGATTATTATCCATAAATTTTTGCTTTTTGTTTTTATTAACAATTTCATTAATAAAAATCCTGTTAGTAATCCTAATATTATTGTTATCAAAACGTTTTTTTGTGTTTCTTTATCGTTTTGTGTTATTCTTTCTGTTCCTATAGGTTTTTTTTCTACTATTTTGTATTCTGTTTTGTTTTGTATTTGTATTTTGTTAATTTGTGTTGTATGTTCTAATGTTATTATTCCTAATATTTGTGATAATACAAAAAAGAATAATATTAATAGTGTTATGTCTAATTTGTGTTTCATATTTTTTTTGTAATACAGTTATTTTTATATAGTTTTGTTTTTTACAAAATTTTATGGTTGAGTTTGCTAATGTTGAAGTTAGAATTTTTTTAAAAGAAAACGAAGATGAAAATATTGCTGATGTTGAAGATAAAATTTTTGAATTGTTTGACATTAACAAAAACAATTTAGTTAAAGTTGAAAATCCTAGTAAAGAAGATAAAAGTTTTTATAATCTTCATTCTTCTAATATCGAACATTTTAAAAATAAAAAATTTCATTTTTTTAAAAGTATAAGTAAAGGTTTTGAAAACAAAAACATTTATTTTTTAAATTTTGTTGAAAAAAATTCTGATAGTGTTAAAAAAGTTTTAGAGAAAATTGTTAAAAAATTGTCTGATGAAGATTTTGAAAAGTTATTATTAACTTCTGATACAAGAAGTGATGAGAATAACAAATTTTTTTTAAGATTAGATAAAAAAGAATTTTTGAAAGATAATTTTGTTATTGTTGATTCTGGTAATGTTGTTCATTTTTCTTTCCATATTATTACTTATCCTAAAAACAAAGTTGAAGCTTTAAAACAAATAATTCTTTTTATTAAAAAAGTTAGAGAATAATTTTAAATTGTTTTTTATACGAATTTTCCTCTTGTAATTTCTATTTCAAAACCGTCTTTTTTTATTGTGAATGTTTTTGTTTCTTCTGGGTTTTGTAATAATCTTGGATCGTCTAAAATATAGTTTATTTGTGTTTGTTGTATTTCTTCCATTTTATCTGTATTTGCACAATTATAAACTAAATGGTCTTTTAAACTTTTACATTTACTATCTCTATCGTACAAATCTAATTCTATTGTTAAAAAAGGACCTATGCTGTCTGTATCGAATAATACAAAATTGTTAAATTCTTTTTCTGTAGGATAATCACTTGCAGGTCCTGAACCTAAAGGAGGTAATTCTAATCCTCCGAAGCTTTGTCTTGTATCGTATTCTGTTGAAACTCCATATTCGTCAGCTACAAAACCGTCTGCTACTCTATACCATAATACTGGTTCTGCAGGATTTTCTCCTTCTGGTTCGTCTCTAGAATAAATTACATCTATTTTTTTTAATTTTACTTTTATTGGAATGTCATAAGGTACTTTTACTTCTTTTACTGTGTATTTTATTTCTATTCCATATTCGTTTATTGTATGTGTTCCTATTCCATAATTGTTGTTTTTATCTAATCTTATTGATTCTTCTACTAACAAATCATTTTTTCCTGAAAACAATTGTTTTATTTTATTGTATTCTGTATCATAATTTATTTTTTGCAATACTGTTTTTTTATCAGCTTCTGAAATTAATATTGTAAAAGCAATATAGTCATTCAAATAATCTTTTTGTATTGCAAATATAGGCATGTTTTCTACAAATGTTGATGAAGAAAGTTCTTCTGCATAAACTTCTTTAGGCCTTCCTAATGGATAAACTACTTTTTGTACTTCTTCGTTTGGAGTGTATGCTTGTACATACATCATCATTTCATTTATATTGTTTGGAATTACAACTTCGAGATCGTCTCCTAATCCTTCATTGACTATTGTAGGATCATCATAACTTCCCATTGTTAATTTTACAGAATCTAATACTGCAATTATATAATCTGTTGTTGATAAATTTTCATAAAATATTGTTGAGTTAAAATTTAAAAGTCCATTGTTTGAAAGTGTAAAGTTTAAAGTATCATTATTTTCTGTTTTGTTTTTAAACTCATATAATTTGTATGGGTCTTTGAATATTGTTGAAAAGTTAATTTTTACTTCCTCATTGTTTTGATCATTATCTTGGTTGTTGTTATTTTCAGTATTTTGATTGTTATTGTTGTTTATTTTTATGCATTCGTTGTCTATTGTGCATATTGATCCTTCTTTACAACCGCAATCTGCACAACAATTGTTTTTTTCATCAACAGTGCAAATTCCGTCTCCACAACCTTCAATTACATAATAAGAATCTTGATTTTTATTTTTTTCATTTTCATCTTTATCACATATTTTGTTGTTGTTTATGTCTATACAACAACTATTTTCATGTTTTATGTATGGAGTATTACATACATAATTGTTGTTTAATTTTTGTATTTTTATTGTTACTTTTTCATTGTTGTTTTGAAATTCTTGTGTGTTTTTATTATTTTCATTTATGTTGTTTTTTTCTTTATTTTTGTTTATTTTTTCGTTTGTATTGTTTTTTGTAATGTTTATTGTTACTATTGTTGTTATTAAAAAAAGTATTATTAGTATTGTAATTAGTATTGTAATGTTTTTTGTTTTTATTTTAAAAACCTCCAAAAATAGTTGTTTTTATTTTTGTTGTTTTTTTGTTTTTGTAAGAAATAGTGTATACTAAAACTTTCAAAAACAAATTTATTTTTTTAAAGTAAATAAGATATTTAAATTTTTGTTTTTTTTTAGAAATAGATTTATTTTTTGTCTATATTATTGTTTTTTATTTTTTCATATTCTTTTATTTTTTATCTAACTTTTTTGTTTTATCCTTTTACTTTTTATTCTTTATTTCTTCTGTTTTTATTAACTTTTTTTCTTTCTTATCTTTTTGTTTTTTTACTTTTTGTCTTTTTTCTTTTTTTCTTTGTTTTTTTTGGTTTTATTTTTAAACTTTCATAATATAATTTTTCATCATAACCTAATAGTTCTCTAAACCAATGGAAGTGTTTTAATTGTAATATTCCATAAACCATTAAACTTCCAAATATTGCTATAAAGTATTCGTTTAATGACAATGCTAATCCTACTGCTGCTGTCGCCCATAATGAACTTGCTGTTGTTAATCCTGAAATTAATTCTTTTTCTCTGAAGATTGTTCCTGCTCCTAAAAATCCTATTCCTGTTACTACTCCTGATAATAATCTTGCTGGATCGTTAGGAAATACTCTTATCGATAATAATCCAAAGATCAAACTTCCTATTCCTACTATTATGTGTGTTCTTAAACCTGCAGGCCTGTGTATTTTTTCTCTTTCAAAACCTATTAGTCCTGATAAGAATATTGCTAGTACAAATTTTAATGCTATTATGTAATTGTCTTCTAAACCATTTATTATTGGAAACACCTCTGAAAAAAGTTAAAAATTTTCTTTTTCTAATCTTTGTATGTCATTGTATAAACTTAATAGTCCTGCGAAAAAAAACATTATTCCTCCTAATGCTGTTATAAAACCTATTGGTAATGCAAGTAATCCAGAGTATATGCT
>WIAN01000142.1 GCA_015519985.1 Candidatus Woesearchaeota archaeon
AATTAGGAGATTTATTAATGGACATAATAGTAGAAGTAAGAAAGAAAAAAACACAAAATCAAAAAAGCATGAAAGCAAAAGTAGAAAGTATAAAAATAAGATTAAAAGAAGAAGAATTAAAATTAATAGAAGAAAAAAAAGAAGAATTCGAATTAGAATTAAAAAACATAATGAACATACAACACATAGAATATACAATAGAAGAAGGAGAAAGAATAAAAGAAATAAAAATTGAATAAAAAAAATTTAATCATATTCTTTTTCCAGAATATAATCTTTCTAATTCGTTTTCATCATAAAAGTCTGGTTGAAAACCATCATACAATCTAGCCCTGGTTAAAGGAGGTTTTTTTCCATTAATATGATAATCTTCAACAACTATCTTCTCTAATTGAGAGCCTAAATGAGATACGTTACTATCCAAACCAGAAACCCTAAAAGACTTATTAATATCAGAAGCTTCTATCAAACTAAAACCTTTAAAATGAATCGTAGGATACAATTCAGGATCAAGATCTTTTCCTGCAATAGTGTTTAAATAAAATCCAGTTTGTTGTTCCAAAGCAAATAAGTGATCTGCAGTTTTATCTCTATTATCTAAAGCAGAATGCATAGCTATTAAAAGCTCGTAAGCAGCAGGTATTAATTCTTCAGGCGTAGAACCGTTTCTTAAATGATATTTTTGTTTTATAGATTTCCTTAACTTATCAAAAAGAGCATATTCTTTATAAGTCCAATCTGGACCTAAATAGATATGTGCATTTCTTATATTATGACTTATATGTCTAGGTTTTAAATCAAAAGTAGTTGCAAACATATAATTAACTAAAGCCAAATTAGCAATATTAAAAGGAACACCTAAAAATTCATCTCCGCTTCTTTGAGTTAAAAAAAAATCAAGAAATTTAATTTTATTAATAGCTCCATCCTTAAGAAAAGAGATAATATCTTCTAATGTAATATTAGCCTGATAAGTTTCGTGACAAGCTTCTAAAGCAGGGTGTGGACCTTTTTTGTGTGGAACAAGATAAGTAAATTGTACTCTTCTACTAAAAGGATTTTCTAATATCAAACCAAACATATTTACTAATTGATCAGTATAGTCCCCTGAAGGCAACAGTATAGAAGACAGATATTTTGCTCCTGCATGTCTTAAATTAAATCCATAAATAGGACCCAAATCTGCAGCAACATCTCCAAAAGATCTGTCTTCTAAAATTTTTTTAGAAAACCTGTCTTTTAAAATTTCTAAAACTTTTTCATTAGTTAAAAATCTAATATACATTTCATCCCTACCAGAATTTTCACTTCTTATACTAGATTCAACAGAATCTCTCAAAGCTAACAACTCTTCTTTTGAAATTAAAGAACTTAAAGAATGGGCAGATGTAAATTTTCTAAAACCATCACCAACCCAAATTTTATTATTAAGTTTTACCATAGGTCTTAGATCAGTATCCCCCAAAAAGAATGATAAAGTTTCTAAAAAAGCATTTTTATAAGCAACTCTTTTCGACAATAAAAGAGGGAAAGAATTTGAAACATCAATATGATAATCAATAGCACCAAAAAGAGAAACTGTTCCAGGAAGAGAATCTCTCGCTGGAGGAGTCAAATCTCCAAAAAACAATATTTTAGCAGCAGAAGCTAAATATTGCCTATCAACATCAGGAGTAAAAATAGCATCTTCTTTTTCCATGGAACATCACCAAATTATTTTTTATAATAATAAGTTTCATAAGAGTAAGTTAAACCTTCAGGCTTACTATTTTGAGACATAAAAACTTTGTTTAAACCAGGTTTTACTATAGGCAGACCATAATGTTCTCTAAAATTAGGAAAATAAACGAATTCTTCTCCTCTTTTTAATTCTGGTTTATATCTTACTCTTGTGATTAATAATTCGTCAGCAAAAAAAGCAAAATCATCACTATCAGGATTTAAAAACATATTATAAACTTTTGAACCTCCAACAACATAAACATTTTTAAAATTTAATTTAAAATCTATTCCTCTTTTTCTTAAAT
>WIAN01000143.1 GCA_015519985.1 Candidatus Woesearchaeota archaeon
CTACTGGTGCTTGTCAAGAATGTGTTGGAGTTTGTTCTTCTAATACTGATTGTGGTACTGGTTATACTTGTGATACTAGTTTAGGGTTGTGTAATGCTGATTGTGTTTGTGATCCTGTTTCTTGTTCTGGAAGTGTTTGTATTGCTTCTGATCAATTAAGACAATATACTGGTTGTTCAGGAAATTCTTGTGGTTTTACTGATTTTTCTTGTACTGTAGGTTGTATTGAAAATAATGATGGTACTTCTACTTATTATTCTGGTTGTTCTAATGGAGCTTGTGACTCTGGAACTACTTTTGAATGTAGTGGCTGTCAAGATAAAGTACAGACTACTTATGAAATTTGTGTGAGAAATGCTGATTGTACTTATTCTACTGTTTCTAGAACAGAAACTGTTTGTCCTGGTCAGGAAACTCAAAGTTGCACAGATCCTAATACTTGTGCATGTATTGATTTTGGAGTTAATTGTGATGGAGGCGGCAGCGGTTTAGGTTAAAACTTTTAAGTAGTAAAAAACAGAAAGTTTTATAAATTAGTTTTGCTTTCTTTTTATTGGTGGTTTTTTATGGTTAAAGGATTTATGAAAAAAATAATGCCTGTTTTAGCAGCTCTTTCTTTATATGTTAGTGCTGAGAAAGTTTCTGTAAATCCAAATAATCCTATAGATACAAACAATATTGTTGTTAAAGCAAAAAAAGTGCCTGTTTCTTTAGAATTAGATGAAAAATGTACTGTTAAGCCTTCTGAAGGTTTGGAAAAACATTTTTTTGAACTTATGAGAAGTAAAGGTTTAGATGTAAAATTTTATCCAGAATATGATTCTAATGGTGGAAAAACAGAGGTTACTTTAAGAGCAGAATATAATTTAAATGGAAAAGAAGGAACATTTTTTATGCCCGGAGGAAATTATGATGTTATTTGTGAGAAGGATACTTTTAATGTAACAGTTTCTGTTTCTGAAGCTGTTCAAATAATTTACAGTGTTAAAGAAAGTCCAAACTCAACATCATACACTTCTTTTGTTGTTGCTGGAGGTTTAGAAACTGAACTTGTAAAAGTTTTTCCTTTTGGTTTTGATGTTTATAAGAAAAAACTTCCTCTTCCAGGAGTTTCAGAAGAAAGTTTATCTGCTTCTGGAGGGGTTGCTCCTGTAAAATATACTTTTAAAAAAACAAAAGGAGAAAAAGATGTTTTAGGAGATCCTTTTTATAAAATAACTTTTAATCCTGGCCTTCCAGAAGAATATTCTTCTACTTTTTATCAAAAATAAAATTCTTTTTCAAAACATTTTTAAATACATTTTTTTTCTTGTTTTTTTGATGTTTTATGGTTAAGTTTTGTCCTAAATGTAATTCGTTGATGATTCCTAAAAATGAAGATGGGAAAGTTTTTTTTGTTTGTACTAATGTTTCTTGTGGTTTTTCTGAAAAGCCTAAAAAGGATGATTTGAACATTAAAGAAAAAATTGAATCTGAAAGTTTTGATGTTGAAATTGCTGATTCTAATAAGGAAGCTTTGCCTGTTGTTAAAGCTGTTTGTAGAAAATGTAAGAATACTGAAGCTTATTTTTGGACCGTACAAACTAGAAGTGCTGATGAAGCTGAAACTAAATTTTATAGATGTACTAAATGCAAGCATACTTGGAGAGAATACGATTAATTAATTTTTTTATTTAACTTTTTTTATTGTTATGAAAGATCCTTATTTTAATGTTTTGAAAGATTTTGTAAGTAAAGGTTTTGTTTTTGTAGTTGTTAAACCTAATAAGAGAGAGAATAAAATTGTTGGTTTTGAGAATGATGCTTTTATTGTAGAGTTGAAGGCTAAACCTGTTGAAGGTGAAGCTAATAAAGTTTTAGTTTCTTTTTTTAAAACTCTTTTTAAAGATTATAATGTTGTTTTGAAATCTGGTTTTTCTTCTAAAAAAAAGAAGTTGTTGTTTGAAAAAAAACAATAATAATTTTATTTTATGCTTTTAATACAGTATTTAATTTTAGTTTTAATCTAATATTTTTTTCTTCTAAAACTATTCTTTCTATTTCAGATATTCTTTTATAAAAATCTTTTACTGAAATGTATGTTCCTGTTAATTTTGAATGTATTTTTCCTTCTGTTATGTATGTTATTGTTGTTCCTAAAAAAGAATAATCGTTTTCAAAAAGGTATAATGAATAAACTCCTTGTATGCTTAATCTTTCATCTAAAAGCGAAAATAAAGGAGTTGCATTAAATTCTTCATCATTAATCGCTACTCTTTCTAATACTATTATTCCTTGTTTTGAAATTCTATAAGAATACTCTTGTTTGAAAGAATTGTCAATCTCATCTAATAAAGTGTAAGGTAATTTTATTCTTCTTATTTTTTCTTGTAAAGTTTCCATCTTAAAATTTGTTTTGAATGTATCTTGATGCTTCTTCTATTGTTTCAAAAGCTGTTATTGTTGAAGCAGAGTTTAAAGTATATATTGGCTTGTAAGGTTTTTTCTTAGGTATGATCTTATTGTATTTTACTTCTATTAAAAAGTAGTTTGGATTTCTATTAGAATTTTCTTCTGTTGAATTTTCTTCTGTTTTTTTTCTGTAAAGACCTATATAATATCCGTTTCTTTCTTTTAATGTTGCTATTAGTTCAATATCTAAATCGGAATCAGGCAGTTTTGTTAATTCTGACCTTCCATTTTTTGGTTTGAAATTTTTTTTGTTACTTTTTCTTCTAATGATGGCGTTTTAACCAACTAATATAAATCTGTGTCTTCTATTTTTTTCTTTTTATTTTTTTCTTCCTTTTTCTCTTTATTTTTATTTTCTTCTTCTGTTTCTTCTGTAAAAAATTCTACTATTCTTTCACTCATTCTTTTTAAAAATCCTTTTTTTTCTTTGTCTTTTTCTTTTGATATTACTTCATCTAATAATTCTTGTGCGGATTTTTTATCTAATTTTTTTTCACTTTTTTTTTCTAATTCTTTTACTGCTTCTTTTATTTTATCTTCTTCTGTTTTTACATTTTTTTCTAATTGTTTTTTTTCTTTTTCTAACTGTTTGTTTTTACTTTCTAATATTTTATTTTTTTCTTCTAATGCTGTTAGTTTTTTTTCTAATGTTGTTTGTCTTTGTAATAAGTTTTTTATATCTTCATGTAATAATATTAATTGACTTTGCATTTCTTGTAGTTTTTTTTCATCTTTATTTTTTTCTTTTTCTTTTTTTGTTTCTTCTAATTGTTTTTTTAAATTTTCATATTCTTCTATTGTTATAAAGTTGTTTCTTAAAAATTCTACTTCTTGCATTATTCT
Source organism: Candidatus Woesearchaeota archaeon (assembly GCA_015519985.1). Classification (GTDB taxonomy): domain Archaea; phylum Nanobdellota; class Nanobdellia; order Woesearchaeales; family WAPJ01; genus WIAN01. The sequence goes on from WIAN01000143.1 coordinate 3,295, forward strand.
TTCTATTTCTTTTGTAGAAGTATTTTTTTCTCTTAATAATGCTATATTTTCTATTTCTTCTTTTAATTCTTCTACTGTTTTTTTGTTGTTTTCTAAATCTTTTAATAGTGCGTTTGTTTTTTTGTAGTCTTTTGTTATTTCGTCTAATTCTTTTAATAATATTTTTTGTTCTTCTTGTAATTCTTTTATTGTTTTTTCTAATGTTTTTATTTTTTCATTTATTTCTTTTTGTTCTTTTGTATTGTTTTTTTGTTCTAAACTTTTTTCTAATGTTTTTATTTTTTGTTCTAATTGTTTTTTTTCTTTTTCTATATTTTCTATTTTTGTTTTTATTGTTTTTTCTAATTCTTCTTTTATTTTTTTGTTTTCTTCTAATAATTTTTTTGTTTCTTTTTCTACTATTTGTTTTGTTTCTTCTTCTGTTGTTAATTGTGATATTATATTGTTAAATTCTTCTATTTTTTGATTTAATTCTTCTACTCTTACTAATGGCTGTGTTTTTTCTTCTAATAGTTTTTTTACTTCTTCTATTAATGCTTTTTTTTCTTCTTTTGTTAATCCTGTTTTTGATTTTTTTATTTGTGATTTTAAATCGTTTAGTGCTGCTTCTAATTTTAACATTTTGTTTGTTGTTTCTTCATATTGTTTTTTTCCTTCTGCTTTTGTTTGGAATGTTTCTTTTAACAATAAATTTTCTGCTATTACTTTTTTTATTTCTTCTTCTAATTTTTTGTTAGTTTTTGTTTTTTCTATTGTTGTTATTTTTTCTTCTAATTCTTTTATTTTTTCTTTTAAATTTGATAGTTCTTGTTCTTGAGTTTTATTGTTTTTTTCTGTTTTGTTTTTTTGCAATTCTTTTGTTATGTTTTTTATTTCTTCTAATGTTTTTTCTAATTTTTGCAATCTTTTTTCTTTCTCATCTAATTCTTCTTTTATTAGTATTTGTTTTTCTAATTCTTTTGCTATTTCGTTAAAATTGTATTCTATATCTTCTAATGTTTTTTCATAACTTTTTTTGTCTATTTGTTCTTTTTGTTTTTTTTCTAATACATTTTTTATTTTTTTATTTTCTTCTTGTAATTTTTTTATTTCTTCGTCTATTTTTTTGTCTTTTTTTTCTTTTTCTTGTAATAATTTTTTTAATTCTCTTATTTTTTCTTCTAATACTTTTATTCTTGCATGGTTTGTTTCTTTTTGTACTTTTTTTATTGTTTTTTCATATTCTTCTTTTATTTTGTCATATTCGTCTTTTGTGATTACTTGTTGTAATTCCAATTCTAATTTTTTTGTTAGTTTTTCTGCAAAATCATAAAATTCTTTTTCTTTTATTGATTCTTTTTTTAATTCTTCTAATGTTTTTTCTATATTTTTTTCTTTTTCTTTATTTTCTTTTAATTTTGTTTTTAAAGAATTAACGTCTCTTTTTACTTTTGAGAATGCTTTTTTTACTCTTTTTTCTAATCTGTTTAATTCATCTAGATATTGAGTTTCCATTTGTTTAAACCCCCATTTTAAAAATCATTATTATTATCGAAATGTAAATATGTTTTTTTTGTTAAAAGTATAACATTCTCATTTATAAATGTTTATATTATTTAGTTATTTTAAAGTAATAACGCTTTAATTTTTATTTTTTGTTTTTAAAGCTTAATTTTAATGTTTTAGAAAAAAAAGTTGTTTTTTTACTACTGTTTTTTTGTAAAATTTTTTTATTTTTTTTATTTTTTTGTAGAATAATAAGATTTTTTAAAAGAATCATATAATTCTTGTAAAAGTTGTAAAGCTTGTTCTCTTTCTTCTTTATTTGTTAATGCTTCAGGAGCGTACCTTTCTACTTCTTTTTTTGCTCTTTCTTCTAGATTTGGGTTGTTTAAATAATCCATTATTCTTTTAAAATCTGCTGCTAATGAAACATATCTTATTTGAGTTGGATTTAAACTTTTA
>WIAN01000144.1 GCA_015519985.1 Candidatus Woesearchaeota archaeon
CTTTATATGAAAAACTTTTAAAAGTTTATTCTATTAATGATAGTTTTTTTAGAAGTCCTGTTTTTGTTTCTGGTGAAGATAAAATCATTAATTTTTTAAAAGATCTTTCTATGAAAAAAGAATATGAAGATGAAAATATAAGAAGAAACAAAAATATTCTGTTAGAAGCATATAAAAATAATCCTTTCATACAAATGTATTTTGAAGAAGAAAATGTTTATTTTAGTAATTTTTTTGAAGCTTTTTTTGACTTTGAATTTTCAAAAGAACTATTTGATTCTTTTAAAGACTTAGTTCCTTTAACAAAGATTGTTGAACAAGCTATTTTAGAAGGAAAATTTTCAAGAAAGCATTTTAGAAAAAATAAGTTTAAAAGTTATATTTTTGATGGTTTAGAAAAAATAGGTTATTATTCTATTCCTTTAATTTCTTCTTTAAGCACTGTTCCTTTAACCCATACTGCTGGTTATGATTATTTTTCTTTACAAACAGTTTTAGGTTTAATTTCAGGTTATTTTTTAGGAAGTTATTTTTTTCAAGATTTATCATTAAAAATTTCTGATTATTTTGATAGAAAAAATCCTTTTTTTTATTTTAATTTTGGTGAAAGAATATATTTGCCTTTAGCTTTAGAAAGAATTCTTTTTAAATCTGTTGTGATTGAAGGTTTATTGTTAAAATAGTATTCCATTAAATATTTAAATAACAATTTTTTTCTTGTTTTTATGATAAAAAAGCTTTCTAAAATAGAGAAGAAAGAAAAAAAAGACAATTTTAATTTTAAAACTACTGAAGATATTAATGTTCCTGAAAAAATTGTTGATCAAGTAATAGGTCAAGAACATGCTGTTGAAATTATTAAAAAAGCGGCAAAACAAAGAAGGCATGTTTTATTAATTGGAGAACCTGGAACTGGTAAAAGCATGTTAGGTTTGGCTTTATCTGAATTGCTTCCTAAAGAAGATTTAAAAGATATTTTAGTTTATCCTAATTTTCAAGATGAGAATGAACCTAAAATAAAAGTAGTTGATAAATGTGAAGGAAGAAAAATTGTTGAAAGAGAAAAAATTGCTTCTTTACAATCAAATATTAAAGGAAATAATGGTTTAACTATTTTTTTATTATTATTGTCTATTGTTGCTCCTTGGTTTGCTTTTAACTATTATTCTAAACAATCTTTAATTGTTGGGGCTATAATGTTTTTTGCTTTTTTTGTTGGCAGTATGTTTTTTGTAGCTTTATTTATTTTAATGATCAACCTTTCTAAAAGAATGGAAGTTAAAAAATTAATACCTAAACTTATTGTTGATAATTGTAGTAATGAAAGAGCTCCTTTTATTGATGCTACTGGTGCTCATGCAGGAGCTTTGCTTGGTGATGTTTTACATGATCCTTTACAATCAGGAGGTTTAGGAACTCCTCCTCATGAAAGAGTTTTGCCAGGAATGATTCATAAAGCTCATTTAGGAGTTTTATTTATTGACGAAGTTTCTACTTTACAAAGCCATACTCAACAAGAATTATTAACTGCTATGCAAGAAGGGAAATATTCCATTACAGGACAAAGTGAAAGAAGTTCAGGAGCAATGGTAAGAACTGAACCTGTGCCTTGTAAATTTGTTTTGGTAGCTGCTGGAAATTATGATGGAATACAAAAAATGCATCCTGCTTTAAGAAGTAGAATTAGAGGTTACGGTTATGAAGTTGTTATGAACGATAAAATGCCTGATAATAAAGAAAATAGAAACAAATTAGCTTTGTTTGTTGCTCAAGAAGTAAAAAAAGATGGTAAAATACCTCATTTTACTAAAGAAGCTGTTGAAGAAATAATTTATGAAGCTAAAAAAAGAGCTAATAGAAAAGGATATTTAACTTTAAGATTAAGAGAATTAGGAGGAATTATAAGAGCTGCTGGAGATATTGCTATTGAAGAAAATTCTAAATATGTTGAAAAAAAACATGTCTTAAAAGCTAAAAAAATTGCTAAAACTTTAGAACATCAAATTGCTGATAAATATATTGAACAAAAAAAACAGTACGAAGTAATTATAACTGAAGGAAAAAAAGTTGGAAGAGTTAACGGTTTAGCTGTTATTGGAAATGAAAGTGCAATGTCAGGAATTATTCTCCCAATAGAATCAGAAGTAACTCCTGGAGGTAAAGAAAATAAAATTATAGCTACAGGAAAATTAGGAGAAATTGCAAAAGAAGCTATTACTAATGTTAGTGCTATAATAAAAAAATATTTTGGAGAAGATATTAAAGAAAAATATGATATTTATGTACAATTTTTACAAACTTATGAAGGTGTTGAAGGAGATTCTGCAAGTATTGCTGTAGCAACAAGTATTATTTCTGCATTGAAAAATATTCCTATAAAACAGAATACTGCAATGACAGGAAGTTTATCTGTTAGAGGAGAAGTATTGCCTGTTGGAGGAGTAACTGCAAAAGTAGAAGCAGCAATTGATGCAGGTTTAAAAACAGTTATAGTTCCTAAAAGTAATTTGAAAGATATTATTATTAATAAAGATAAATTGAAAAAGATAAAAATAAAAGCAGTTGAAAGATTAGAAGAAGTTTTAGAAGAAGCATTAGATTGGAAAGGAAAAACAAAAATATTGAAAGAAATAAAAAGTAAAGTTTAAAAATAATATGCTAAAATTCCTAAAGTTCCGTGTATTACAGCCAAGGTTAAAGATATTTTTGCTAAAATTTTATGATATTTTTTATATTTTCTTAAACTTTTATGATTGTTTGACATTATTCCTGCTGTTAAAATAAAAAAAATTAAAGTTAATATTCCTAACCAATAAATTAAAGGTCTTTCAAATATTGGATAATATGCTATTAAATTAACCATTGAAAAAACTAAATAAAAACGTTTTATAAATATTATGTAATAAAAAAAATAAAAATCAAAAAATTTATAAAGAAAATCGTTTTAATATTTCTTTAATTTAAGAAACCGTTAAAAATAAGAGGTGTTTCCAAAATGGGTTTTGAAGTATTATATGATTATTTTTTAAGAATATTGCCTTATTACGCTTTTAAAATAGGTGTTGCTTTTCTTATAGTTATTTTGGGTTTAGCTTTAGGTTTTATTGCTAAAGGGATTGTAAGATTTTTATTACATTCTTTTAAAATCGATTATTTATTAGAAAAGTTAAAAGTAAATCATTTGTTTGGAAAAATATCTACTGTGGAATTTTTTGCTGATTTTACTGAATTTTACATTTTTTTAATATTTTTTGTTGAAGGATTAAACTTTATAGATTTTTTTTCAGCAGCAGCTTTAATCACTCAATTTTTAACTTGGCTTCCTAAATTTTTAGCAGGATTTATTTTGTTTTTATTGTTTTATGTTGTAGTAAAATACATTGAAAGTTTAATTTTAAATTCTGGACATAAAAACGCAAAACCTTTTGTTCCTTACATTAATTTTGTCTTATTAACTTTTGCTTTTATTGTTTCTTTGGAGCAAATGGGTTTTAAAGTGGAATTTTTAAAACAAAGCTTTTTAGTAGTGTTATTTACTTTCGCTTTAGCTTTGGCTTTAGCTTTAGGAATAGGTCTTGGTTTTGCTTTAAAAGATGATTTTAAAGCATTTTTAGACGAGAATGTTTTTAACAATAAAAAAAACACTAAGAAAAGTTCTAGAAGAACAAATAAAGTTAAGAGGAAAAGGTGATTGTTTTTGGACTTTTCCTCTTATAAAAACGTTAATATTATTTTTTCTTTTCCAAGTTTTGGTTTTTCTACAAACTTAGCATCACAATTTTTAATAGAAAAAAATAATTGTGAAAGTATAGGACATATTTTTTTAGAAGATTCAAAATTTAATTTTATGACTATTCATAAAGGAAAACCTGTTTGGCCTTTCACTGTCTATTATTCTAAAAAAGACAATTTTTTATTATTTAATTGTCTTATAAATATTTCAGGAAAAGAAGTTGAAGTTTTTAATAAAATAAAAAAACTTTTAGATAATATAGATTTTAAAAACATTTATCTCTTAGAAGGTATTGCTTCTGACAACGATAAACATAACATTTATTATTATACGTTAAGTAATAAAAAGATTAAAAACATTAATTTTTTAGAGGAAGCAGTTATTTTAGGAATAAGCAGTTTGTTTTTTTCTTTTTATCCTGAGAAAACAATCGGGTTATTTTCTTTAAGTAATATTTCTAAAGTTGATTTTGAAAGTTCTTTTTATCTTTTGAAAGTTTTAAAAGATCTAAAAGTTGTTTCTTTAAATGTTGATTCTGTTAAAGATGAAGCTTTATTTTTGAAAAAATACATGGATAGCATTATTAAAAAACATTCTGTTGCCAAAAGCTTAAAAGAAAAAGATGAAAATGCAAATTATATAGGTTAAAAATATTTTGTTTTTTATCAAAAGTTTTAATCATAACAACAACAATTAGTTTTAGTTATTTCTTAAAATATTTAAGCATAAAAAGATTAAAATATTCAAACTATAACAAAAAGTTTTAATAAAATAAAAACAATAAAATATGAAAATAAATTAAAAGTTTTTGTTTTTTATTTATAATATGGAAAAAAATTATTCTAGTTCTTTTAACGGATTTTTCACTTTCATCAATTCTTCTTCTGAAATATGAGTGTAAATTTGTGTTGTTTGTAAATTTTCATGACCTAAAAGTTCTTGAATAACTCTAATACTAGTACCATCTTCTAAAAGATGAGTTGCAAAAGAATGTCTTAAAACATGAGGAGTAACTTTCTTATTAATACCTGCTCTTTTAGCAGTTTCAGAAATAATTTTTTGTATGTTTCTAGAAGTTAAAGGTTTTCCTTTATTATGGAAAATATAATTGTCTGAAATTTTTATTAATTCCTCAGCTAAAGTTTTATCAATGATAGTTTTTCTTTGTTTATTTCCTTTACCTTTTTTTACAATAATAAATGTTCCTTGAATATCATCTTTTTTTAAATTTGTAAGTTCAGAAACTCTTAAACCCGTACTATACAATGTTTTTATAATTAATTTGCTTTTTTTAGAAGCTGCATTTTTTAACAACAATTTTACTTCATTCTTAGTTAAAACTACAGGCAATTTTTTTTCAATTTTGGGAGTTTTAACTTCAAAATTGTTTCCTAAAACTTGATTGTAATAAAACAATAATGCAGATC
>WIAN01000145.1 GCA_015519985.1 Candidatus Woesearchaeota archaeon
GTTAAGTTTAGATTATCCTAAAAATAAAGAATTATTTCAAAAATTCTTCCCAGCAGATTTTATAACAGAAGGAAAAGATCAAATAAGAGGATGGTTTAACTTATTATTAATAGAATCAACAATAGCATTTGGAAAAAGCCCATTCAAAGCAGTATACATGACAGGATTTGTAAATGATGCTCAAGGAAGAAAAATGAGTAAAAGTTTAGGAAATGTAATATCTCCAAATGAAGTAATAGAAAAGTATGGTAGTGATGTAATGAGATACTATTTTGTAGGAGCAGCAAACCCAGGAGAAGACATGAATTATAATTTTGACGATTTAGAAATAAAAAGAAAAAATTTAAACATATTATTTAATTTAATAGAATTGTTAAAAAACAACGCAGAATTAGAAGGAGTAAAAAAAATAAACAGCATAACAAAAGAAGATTATGAAAAATTAGATTTAATATCAAAAGCAATGATATCAATAAATAATGATAAAGTAAAAAAAATAACAGAATATTATGAAAAATATTATTTAGACAGTATACCTTGGAAAATAGAAGAAATATATTTAGATTTATCAAGAAACTACATACAATTTGTAAGAGAAATATTATCACAACAAAATACAGAAGAAAAAAAATTAGTATTAAAAGTAATAGCAGATTCAATAAAAAAAACAGTATTAACATTAGCACCAATAATTCCACATTTAACAGAACATTTACATAAAGAATTAAAAGAACTATTAGATTTTAAAGAAGAATCAATACATTATGAAGAATTTCCAAGTTATAATGAAGAATTTATAGATGAAAAATTAGAAGAAAATTATTATAACATGTTAGATGTAAGACAAGCAATATTATCAGCAAGAGACAAAGCAGGAAGAGGAATAAGATGGCCATTAAAAGAAGTATATATAACTTCATTAGACAAAAAAATAGAAGAAATAAAAGTATTTGAAGAAGCATTAAAAACACAATTAAATGTTAAAAAAATAATTTTCACAAACAAATTTGAAGCTGACGAAATAAAAATAAACATAGATAAAGGATTAATAGGAAAAACATTCAAAAAAGACAGTAAAAAAATAATAGAAAAATTAAATTCTTTAGATAAAAAAGAAATAGAAAAATTAGTGGAAGAATTAAATGAAAAAGGAACAGCAACAATAAAAGTAGAAAATGAAGAAAACAATACTTTTGAAGTAACAAAAGAAATGATAAAAATAGAACACATACTACCAAAAAATTTTGTATCAGCAGAATTTAAAAAAGGAATGGTATATATAAATTTAGATTTAGACGAAGAATTAATAAAAGAAGGAATAATAAGAGAATTAACAAGACACATACAAGAAAAAAGAAAAGAAATGAATTTAAAACAAAATGAAAAAATAAAAGTAACTTTTAATGAAAAAATAAACTTTTTGAAAGAAAAAATAAAAACAATAGAAGAAAAAACAAACAGCACAATAAAAATAGAAGAAAATTTTTCAGGAGAAGAAATAAAAATAAAAGATTATGTATTTAAAATAAAAGTAGAAAAAGAATAAAACAATTTAACTAAAACTTTTAATCATTAAACAACAATAATAATAAAAAATAATAAAATAGTAAAAAATCTTATTCTAAATTAACAATAATAGAAAAGTATATAAATAAAAAATGAATAAAAAACTTTTATGGGGAAAATTAGTAAAGACACTCCACTATCAGAAATAACGTTAAGAAAATATGAAAAGCCAGAATTATTTTCTGACAGAGAATTGATAAAAAAAGTATGTTTGAGCATAGGATTATTACAACCAGGAGATAGTAGAGATGTAATAGTCGATATATTGTACATTTTAATTTCTACAAGAGAAAACTTAACAAGTGAAGAAATAACACAAATGGTAATAGAATTAAGACAAGAAAAAAACCTTCCAATGATAGGAATAGCACCATCCAATATAAGAAGACAAATAAAAAGATTAAGAGATCTACAATTAGTAGAAAAAGTAGTGAATTCTTACAGAATAACAGAAGACGCAAAATTAGAAGAAATATTCGAAGAAAGAATAAAAAAATATTTCATAGAACCAATAACAAAAAGAATACAAGAATATTTTAAAAAAGTAGATGAAGAATTTCCAGATCCATATTCTCTAAGACAAGAAGAACAAGAAAAATAAAAATAGTGTGAAGAAAAAATACTCTATCTATAAAAAAGAATAATTCTTGACTAAAAGTTATAAGTAAATATAACAAAATATTATAAAAAAAATACTATAAGTGTTGTTTTTACTTTTTTCAGAGGTAAAAATGATATAAAAAAAGTAAAAAAATAGTTAAATTTAAATACTACAAGTGCTTTAAAGAGGATGATTTTATGCTAAAAGCGTTAAAATCGAGGGGTGAAAATAAAAAATGGCACAAAAAGTTGCAAAAGTAGGAATAAAAAAAGAACCTGGATACTTGTACTTCGTTGACAAAGACGGAGACATAAGCAGAGCACCAATGGTAAGAGGAGGAAAAAGAGTATCCAGAGAAAGACCAAAAAAAGTTGCAAAAGTAGGAGTAAAAAAAGAAGCAGGATATCTATACTTTGTAGATAAAAACGGAGACATAAGCAGAGCAAAAATGGCAAGAGGAGGAGCAAAAAGAAAGAAAAAAGCTGCAAAGAAAACAGCAAAGAAGACAACAAGAAGAACAACAAAAAAAGCTGCAAAGAAAACAGCAAAGAAAACTACAAAAAAAGCAGCTAAAAAAACAACAAAAAAGACAGCAAAAAAAGCTGCAAAGAAAACAGCAAAGAAAACTACAAAAAAAGCAGCTAAAAAA
>WIAN01000146.1 GCA_015519985.1 Candidatus Woesearchaeota archaeon
CATTACTAACAGCAGTATTCTCAACAACTTTACTTTCAACAATATTATCTTCAAAAGAATACAAATCTAAAAAAGACTTTTTAACAGAAAAAATATTTTTACCAGAAAAAACTTCTAAAACAAAAGAAAAAACATCTTCATCTTTAATATCAACAACATTTTTCTCTAACTTTAAAAATAAATTTTTAAGTTTATTAAAAGCAAAAACAGCAGCAGAAAAAGAATCAAATTCATGACTATTAGAAAAAACAACCTTATTATTTTTTTTATTATTAAAAAAATTATTAACAATCTTTTTTTTAAAATCATACTTCAAATCAAATTTAGGATTAACAACTTTCAAATTCAACTTAGAAGACAAAAACTTAACATTTTTAGGAATACTTTTTTTATCAGTAGAAACAATAACAGGAAAACCATAATCTAAAATTTTAACAATAACATCAGAAATAGAAACATTCCTAAAAGAAAAAACATCAACAACATTACCATAAAAATCAATAATACTAACACCAACAGTAGTACCAGGATCAAAACCCACAATCAAAAACTTTCTAAGCACAAAAGAAAATAAAAAAACACTAATATAAAAAATTTATGGAAAAACAATAAAAACGCTTATATATACTATCTATATAGTTTTTGATTGGAGTGAGTAAAAATGAATAAAGAAGAAATAATTAAAAAAGTAGAAAAAGTAGTTTGGGATTGGAAAAATTTACATGAAGAATTAAGTGAAGTTTTAAATTCATTAGATAAAAATAGTGAAGAACATAAACTAGTTTCAGAAATAGCAAAAATAGAAAGCCAACTAATAGAAGAAGCACAAACAAAATTTAATCCATTAGTTAGAAAACTTAAAGAAGTGTTATTATCTTAAAATTTTTTTTTTATTTTATTTTTAAATTTTGATAAAAATGGCAATCGAAATTAATCCCAAAGAGTTAAGGAAAGAACTTATCAAAGTGTATTCATACTATTTATCAGACGATGAAAAAATAAGAGAAAAAGCGTATAAAAAAGCTATGGATATTGACGGTTTATGGAGTGGAGATTTTCTCTTTGAACCTGAAGTTACATTAGCAATTAGAAGTTTAAGATATTTGTATATAAAACCAAAAATATCTAAAGAAGAAGCTAAAAAAATTTTAGAAGGTTTAAAAAATGTTAAGTCTTGATTTAATTATATTAAAAAAGAACTTTCCTTCCATAAGTTTCTTCTAAAAATCTAGAAATATAAATTCTATCTTCTTTTGGAATAGGATTATAAAAATAAAAAGTTCCAACAACAGTTTTATCAATGCCAGCATAAATCCCTAAAACATACAAAAATTGTAATCCGCTGTTAGAAGTAATAATACTAAAAAGAATCTCATTATCTTTAATATCAACAATTTGAGGTCTAGAAAAACTAAAAGGAACTTCTCCGCCCTCAATATTTAAACGTATAACTTCTCCATTATACAAAAAAACTTTCCTTTCTAAACCACTGCTTTTATTAAAACCAAAATTCATAAAAAAAGGTAAGAACAAAACTTTAAAAAATTATTCAAACTTAACAACATATAAAGATTTATCAGAAACACTAACTTTAACAGAATTACCATTAAACAATTTATAACTTCTTCTTTTAAAATTGCCATCAACTACAACAACATCAGAATCTCTAGAATCAGAAAAAATTTCAACATAATCATCTAAAACACCATAAACAAAACCATACATAGGATTAATAGCTTTATATCTAACAATATTTTTTTCATCTTCAGAAAAATCAGTTTCTAAAATTTTATTTTTATTAACAAGAGAAACATTATCATACCATCCTGTTTTACCATAAAAAGTAGAAAACAACAAACCACTACCACCAGTTTTAAAAATATCATTATCTTTAATTAACCTTAACCTAGAAAAAGAAGCAGGATGTTCACTGCCAATATACACATCATTAACAGCGTAATCAACAAAACCAGAAACTTCAACTTTAATTCTAGTTCTTTTTTCAACATCATATTCTTTTTTCAAAAGTCTATCTAAATAATATTCAACATTCCCTTTTATAGAACAATGAGCACCATAAGAATTAGAAGAAGCAACACCTAAAATACGAGTGTTATCTAAAATATAACCTGCAACATCCATAAAAATACCATCACCACCAATAGTAATAATAAAATCATACTTTTTTTCAAAATCAAAAGCAGAATGACTCTCTCTAGGAATAAAAACATAATCAACATTATTCTTTTCAAAAAAAGACAAAACACTATTAACAGAAGAATAATGTTCTTCATGCCTTTTTAATTTTTCTTCTAAACTAACATTTCTAGATTCATAAACACCTTTAAGTTTAGCTCTATAAACACTTTCATCAAATTCTAAATCTGTTTTTTTAGACACAACAAGAAC
>WIAN01000147.1 GCA_015519985.1 Candidatus Woesearchaeota archaeon
GGTTTTTTTTGATTTTTTGTTTTTTGTTTTTAATAGTGATAGTTTTAATAAACATTTTTCTTATCATTATTTTTATAAAGATGTAAATGATATTCCTTTTTATAGTAGTGTTGGTAGTAATTATAGGGATTTGTTTTATTATAAGAGTTGGTTTTCTAGGGATAATTTTTCTTTTTATCATCATACTCTTGTGGTTTTGTATGATGATAAGGTTTTGGTTTCTAAAACTTTTACTAATAGTTCAACTGTAAAATATTATGTTTCAACAATAACATAAAACATAAACTTTTTAAATAGAATGTTTTTTGTGATTTTTAATGGCAACTTCTAAAGCTGAAGAACTAGCAAAAAAACAGAGAGAGATAAGTGTAGCTGAATTTTTTGAAAAAAACAGGCACTTATTAGGTTTTGATAATAAAAGGAAAGCATTATTAACAACTATAAAAGAAGCTGTTGATAATTCTTTAGATGCTTGTGAAGAAGCAGATATTCTTCCAGAGATAATGGTTGAAGTTATAGATATGAAAAATGACAGGTTTAGAATTATAGTTGAAGATAATGGTCCTGGGATTGTAAAAAAACAAATACCTAACATTTTTGCAAAATTGTTGTATGGAAGTAAATTCCATAAGTTATCTCAAAGTAGAGGACAGCAAGGTATAGGAATTTCTGCTTCTGTATTGTATGCTCAATTAACTACTGGAAAACCTGCTAGAATAATAAGTAGAATTTCAAAAAATAAGCCTGCTCATTATTATGAATTGTATATTGATACAAAAACTAACAATCCTAAAATTGTAAAAGAAGAAGAAGTAGAATTTGATAAAGATCATGGTACAAGAATAGAGTTAGATTTAGAGGGTAGTTATGTTAAAGGAGCTCAAAGTATTGACGAATATTTGAAAGAAACTGCTATTATTAATCCTCATGCTACTATTATTTATACAAATCCAAAAGCAGAACAATTTATTTTTGCAAGAGCAACAGACAAATTACCTAAAAAACCTAAAAGTATAAAACCTCATCCTCATGGTATAGAGTTAGGAATGTTAATGAAGATGATTCAAAATTCTTATCATAAAACTATAAAAGCATTTTTAATGAATGAATTTAGCAGAGTGGGAACTAATACTGCTAATGAAATTTTAGAAAAAGCAAGAATATTACCTAATACAAAATTAAACAATATAACTAGAGAAGAAGCAGAAAGGTTAATGAAAGCAATAAAAGAAACAAAAATACAAGCCCCAAGCACAGATGCTATAAGTCCTATAGGAGAAGAATTAATAATAAGAGGATTGAAAAAAGAAATAAGAGCAGAATTTTACACTGCAGTCTCAAGACCTCCAAGCATTTATAGAGGAAATCCTTTTGTAATAGAAGTAGGTTTAGCTTATGGAGGAGAAATACCTAAAGATAAAAGTGCAACAATATTGAGGTTTGCTAACAGAGTTCCTTTATTGTATCAACAAGGAGCATGTGCTTTTACAGAATCTATAATAAAAACTAATTGGAAAAGTTACGGTTTGCAACAAAGCAATAAAAGTTTGCCTCAAGGACCAATAGTAATATTAGTGCATATAGCTTCTGTATGGGTTCCTTTTACAAGCGAAGCAAAAGAAGCAATAGCTCATTATCCTGAAATTATAAAAGAAGTAAAGTTAGCATTGCAAGAAGCAGGAAGACAATTGGGTTCTTATATTAGAAAAAAAACAAGAGTAAGAGATGAATTGAAAAAAAGAAGTTATATAGAAACATACATTCCTCACATCTCTCAATCTTTAATAGATTTACTAGAATTGGATGAAAGTACAAAAATTTTGTTAAATGAAAAGTTAAAAAAGATATTAGAACAAAAAAGAGGAAAAGTTAAAGAAGTAGGATTAAAAGCAGAAGATATAGAAGAGTATGATGAAACTTTAGCAAAAATAGGAAGAGGAGAAACAGTAGAAGAAACAATAGAAGAAGATGAAATATAAAATTGGTTAAAATGGAAAAAAATACTTTAAAACAAATACAAAATTTAGCAAATGACATTTATAAAAAAATATTAGAGGAAAAGCCTCCTGAACTAGTAATGCCTTTAAGAAGTTTAAGCAATGTTGTTTATAATGAAAAAGACGGCTATTTTGAATTAGCAGGAAAATATAAAAAAAGAACTTTAACAGCAAACACAGCTAAAACTTTTGCACAAACTTTAAGATTATTAGATTTAAGTAAAGAATTAATAAAAACAAATGACATAGCTACAAAAAGAGAAGCGTATTATGTGAGTAAAAATTGGGGGGAAGCAAGGTTTAAAGAACAACCAGAATCAGATGCAGTTATGGACGATGTAGAAGCGATGTTAGAAGTTAATAGAGAACAATTAGGATTTTTACCTGAAGAAAAAGGAGGAGACATAGCAGGAGAAATAACAGTTATAGAAACAGACCCAGAAACAGGAGAAGAAATAAAACATGATTGTACAAAATTTGTAAGTGGAGCTTACAGTATTCCAAGCCAAGTTGAAGATTTAAAATTTGAAACAAAAGCAAACTTAGTAATAGCAATAGAAACAGCAGGTATGTTTCAAAGATTAGTAAAACATAAATTTTGGAAAAAACATAAAGCAATACTAATAAGTATGGGAGGAGTACCTACAAGAGCAACAAGAAGATTTATAAGAAGATTATCTGATGAGATGAAACTGCCAGTGTATGTATTTACAGACGGAGACCCTTACGGTTGGTTAAACATTTATAGAACATTAAAAGTAGGTTCTGGAAATGCAGCTCATATAAACAAATACTTTTGTGTTCCAAAAGCAAAATTTTTTGGAATTACAGCACAAGACATAGAAAAATATTCTTTACCTACACATCCATTAAAAGATGTTGATATAAAAAGAATACAAGACGGATTAAAAAATGATCCTTTCGTTTTAAAACATACATCATGGCAGAAAGAATTAAAAAAATTGATGAAAATGAAAAAAAGAGCAGAACAACAAGCATTAGCAAAACACGGATTAAATTTTGTAATAAGCGATTATTTGCCTGAAAAAATAAACGATCCAAAATCTTGGTTGCCTTAAAATGATTTTTAAAAAAAATGTTAGTGCTGTAAGAATAAAAAAACCTTTTGGTAAAAAAATAATAGGAGTAAAAAGTTTATTAGAAATAATATTTTCTACTTATGTTATTGTAAAAGAAGATGTTCTTTTAGAACAAACAAATTCTTCTATAAGTATAGAAGAAATAGTATTGTTAGGAAAAACTGCTTATAAAAGTGTAGTTTCTATAAATGATTTTTTAGAATTGTATGTAAGATTAAATTCTACTATTAACAATTCTGAAATTCAAAAAAAATTGTTTTCTAAAGGTTTTGATTCTTTCACATTGTATGATTTGATTAAAAAAGAATTTGAAAATGTTTTTTTAAAACAATACTCTGTTATGAGAGGAAAATTGTTAGAAGAAAAAACTTCAATAGGAATATTACATTTAAACAATGTAGTTTTGTATGTTGATAGTGTTCCTTTTAATGAATGGAACAAAAATAGAGGAGAAAGTTATAAACATTTTTTACCTTTATACAACCCAAAATACGTATAAGTTACTTTTTTAAATAAAAAAAACATTAATGCTTTTATGTTAAGACCATTAGTAAAAGGAATTAGTTCTTTAAAATATCCTTTAATAGATAATCCTTTTTATGACGAAAAAGGAAAACTAATAGGAGAAAATAAACTAGTAGAGTTAATTCTTGAAGCTGAAAATGAAGCTAACAAAAATATTTTTGGAAATGAATTTTACATTCCTATAAAATCTGCTGTTATTTTTGGAAGTCTAACAGAAAGATATAAAAGAAAAAAAATAAGATTAAACCCTAATTCTGATATAGATTTATTTTTACAAGTAAAAAACAATTTAGGAGAACAAATAAAATCAAAATATAATAGTACTGAATATGAAAACTTTTTTTTATATTCTGCTTTTACTACAGAACTTGTTAGTGTTTTAAAAGAAAAATATCACTCTTTTAGAAAAAACAATATTTTTGGATTATTTTTGTTAAAAGAAATGGACATTGTAATTTCACAAAAAAGATTAGGAGAATGGGAGAGAGATCAAGGAGTAGGATTTTATATAGAAAACTATTATTCTTTAGATTTAAAAAGATAAAAAAAGATAAAGTTTTAAAACAAAAATAGTATTCTTACAATAATTTAAATTTTAAAACTGTTTTTTTGCTCCTGTAGTGTAATTTGGATTATCACAAGAC
>WIAN01000148.1 GCA_015519985.1 Candidatus Woesearchaeota archaeon
AAAGCTAACATTATTTTTATTTGATATGCTTGAGGCATTGATCTGAAAAAACTAGAAGTGAAATCTGAAACTTGTTGGAATAATCTTGCATTAACATTTATAGAAGTGAATATTAATGATAAAAACATTATTGTTGAAAAAAATATTTTTTTCTTTTCCATAAAAACATTTTAAGAATATTTTATTTATAAATGTTACTTTTTTTAATTGTTTTTTTCATCTTTAATAAAGATTTTTGTTATAAAGTCAAACAAATAGTAAAAAAACAATATCAATACTACTAACAAAATTATATCTACAATGTCATAAAAACTTATGTTTTGAGAATAAAAATTGTATTGTTCTAAAATATTGTAAGAATAATTTAATATTGCCGCTGTAAAACCAAAAATTAATGTTTTTATAAAACTTGAAGAAGCATCATTTCCTTTATAAGTAAAAGCAAATATTAATATTGCTATTATTGGAAGTATTAAAAACAAAAATATTGTTAAAAAACTATAACTTGTTAATATTAAAGAAATTGTTTTGTCTGACATTCCTAAAACTGCTATTAAAGAAATTAATACAGCAGTTAATTTTCCTAACTTTTTATTTTCTTTAAAAACATTTGTTAAACTTACTCCTGAAGTTAATATTAAAGATAATAATAAAAATATCAAAATCCTTATAGTAGTTAAATCTGTATTTGTAAAAAAGTTTTTTAACAAAACACCAACATTTTCTAACATAATTTTTTTAAAAATAGAATAGTTAAAAAAACATTCTAACTATTTTATAGTAAAAAAGAACAATAATAATTACTTTTTAATAGTAAATTTTATAAATTGTTGTTATATACAAAACAATATGAGTTTAGAAGAATTAATGAAAAAGCCAACAAATAGAAGAGAAGCCTTAAAAACATTAGGAGGATTAGCCGCAGCACTAACATTAGGAACTGCATTAGCAGCAGGAGACAACACAGCACAAGTTGTAACAACAACACAACAAACAGAAGAAATAAAAAAAATAATACATGATGGAATAACATACCTCCCAATATCAAAACAACAAAACGAAGAAATATACGTACCAGAACCCTTCACACCAAAAAACATAGCAGACCTAATATACAAAGGAGAAAACGAACTTATAAATGGAGTGCTGGGAGCCATAAAAAACGATTATGAAGGGATAAAAGAAACAACAATAAAAGAAATAAAACCAGCATTAACAAAAACACAATACATACAATACCTACAAGACGTATACAGAAAAGTAGCAGAAGGAAAAGACGGACTACCATCAACAAAAGAAGAACTAGAAGAATGGTTCCAAAAATACGGACCAATAGTATACGGAATGGTAGGAGTAGGAGACCCAAAAAAAATAACAATAGAAGGAAAAAAAATAACACTAATAACACCAATAAACGACACAGAACCAACATACATATGGGGAATGGCAGCAAAAGAAAAAACAGAAACAACAGAAGTAGTAGAAATAGGAATGACATACACAATCAACAAAAAAGGAACAAAAATAAAACAAATAACACTAAAAACAAACAATAAAAAACCTTGGTTTAGAGAAGAAGAAGAAAAACTTATGGAAAAAGGAGAAATAGAAGATATATTTTGGGAAGTAGAAGAAATGAGAGGATATAGAGGTAAAGACAGTGGAAAAATAGCAGCAAGTTTGTTTGATGGAACAGCATTCGTGCTAGCAGGAATAAAAGAAGAAGAAAACGGAATAGGATACGCATATCTTACAGCACCAATACTATACGACATACGAAATTTAGGAGAATAAAAACTACTCTTTTTTATTCAAAAAACAAAAAAGATTCTCCTCAGAAATATAACCACCACGCCATTCACCATTAAGATAATAAGTTTCTTCAGGATCTAAATTAGAAATATAAAAATAATCAAAAGAAAAACCATTATTATAATAAAAAATAAAATAATAAAAGTTTTTACATCCAGCCTTTGAAGGTTCCTATTATTAATAGTAATCCTCCTATTGTGAATAAAAAGTCGTTAAACATATCTAAAAAGCTTGGTAGAGTAAAACCTATAATTCCAAAAGAGTTTAATAATGGAATTAAACCTATAGTTAAAAGTATTAAACCTACTATTATTGT
>WIAN01000149.1 GCA_015519985.1 Candidatus Woesearchaeota archaeon
AAAAAAAGTTTTAAAATTGTTTTTTTATTTTGCTTTTTCTGCTGCTTTTGCTATCCATATTGTTGCTACTACTGCTATTATTGTTACTACAACTGCGTATATTATCATTGCTGTTAGTGAACTTGCTTCTCCGAATACTGCTTTGAATATTGCTTTTATTGTATCGTTCCATGCTAATGCTGCTACTAATCCGAATGCTGCTGTTATTAATGCTGCTAATTTTTCAATTATATCTTTTTTCATTTTATTTTCACCTTAAATTTTTTATTCTTTTATTATTTTTTTTATTAAATTTTATTTTGTAATTTTTTTTATTTAAAGATTACCTTTTTTTTATGAAATTATTGTATATTGAAATAGAATTTTGTATATAGAATTAAATTGTTTTTTTAATAGTCTAAATGTAAATCTGATTGTTCTCCTACATTTATTTTTTTTATTGAACTTTTTACTATTGAATTTTTTCCTATTATAGAATCTTTTATTATTGTGTTTTCTATTATTGCTCCTTCTAATATTATTGTGTTTTCTATTATTGAATTTTTTATAATTGCATTTTTTGATATTGATGTGTAAGGTCCTATTATGCTTTTTTCTATTTTTGTATTTTTTCCTATTGTTGTTGGTGATACTATTAAAGAATTGTCTTGTATTATTTTTTCTTTATTTTTTTTATTTTTTTCTTTTGCTTTTTTTTCTAAAAAATATTTGTTTGCTTCTAATAATACTTTTGGTCTTCCACAATCATACCATTCTTTTACTATTAATGGTTTTATTTTTTTATTTTCTTTTAACATTAATTCTAATGCTTTTGCTAATTTGTATTCTCCTTTTATTGTTAATTTTTTTTCTATTATTTCTTTTATTTTTTTATGTAAATATTTTGAATCTTTAAAATAATACGCTCCTATTAATGCTAAATTACTTTTTGGTTTTTCTGGTTTTTCTTCTATGCTTTTTATCATTCCTTTTTCTAATTCTATTACTCCATAATGTTGTGGTTCTTCTACTTTTTTTACAAATACTAAAGAATCAACATTGTTTTTTTCTTTTAATATTTTTTTTAAATCAAAATCTATAAGTGTATCTCCGAAAAAAATCAGTATTTCTTTTTTTTCTTTTATTTTTTCTAAAGCATTTTTTATTGCTATTGCATCTCCTTTTTTATCTTCTTGTTCTACTAGTATTGTTTTTTTTAACTTTTTTTCTTCTAAATATTTTTTAAAATCGTCTTTTTTATATTTTACTATAATGTATGTTTTTTCTGGTTTGAATTTTTTTGTTTCTTCTAAAATGTAAGATAATATTGGTTTTCCGGCAACTTCAAATAAAGGTTTTGGTGTAGAAAGAGTGTGAGGTTTTAGTCTTGTTCCTTTTCCTGCTGAAGGTATTATTATTATCATATTTTTTTTGTAATTGTTGTTTATTTAAATACATTACTGGTTTGTTTTGTTTTTTTATTTACTTTTTAATAAATAAATATCAAAAAGTTTATAAATTTTTTAAATAAAATTTTTTTTATGAATGTTTATTTTGAACTTTTAAGAATAAAACAATATCCTAAAAATATTCTTGTGTTTTTAGGAATTTTACTTTCAACTAACATTTTTTTTCAAAAGTTTTTTGAAGTTTTGTTTGTTTTTTTCTTTTTTGTATTTCAAGTAGTATTGTTTATGTTTATAATGATATAAAAGATGTTAATAAAGATAAACTTCATCCTAAAAAAAAGTTAAGACCTTTACCTTCTGGAAAAATAACTGTTAAAAAAGCTTTTTTTATTTTGTATTTTCTTATTTTTTTAGATTTGTTGTTTTTTTATATTTTTTATTCTTTATTCAATAACTTTTTGGTTTTAACTATTATTTTGTTTTATGTTGTTTTCAATTTTTTTTATTCTTCAATTTTAAAAAATATTCCTATTGTTGATGTTTTTAGTATTGCTTTAAGTTTTATTTTAAGAATATTTGCAGGAACTTACGGCGTTAATGTTTATTTTGATAAACTTCTTTTTTTAAGTGTTTTTTTTGGAAGTTTATTTTTTGCTTTTGATAAAAGAAGAATTGAATTTTTTAATAATAAAAAACAC
>WIAN01000150.1 GCA_015519985.1 Candidatus Woesearchaeota archaeon
AAAAGAATAAAATTATCAGAAGAATTATTAGGAGACTTATTCAGAGTAAATTTGAGAATATTAATTAACGACATTCTATACAATTTTCAAAGAATAGTAAAAAAAGGAAAATTCCCAAGTTTAAAATCAATAATAAGAGAAAAATTATTAACACAAAAAATAACAAGTGCAATGGCAACAGGAAACTGGGTTGGAGGAAGAAAAGGAGTAGCACAAAGAATACAAAGATGGAACTTTTTAGAAACAATGAGTCATTTACAAAGAGTTGTATCTCCATTGTCAGCAGCACAAGAAAATTTTGAAGCAAGAGCATTGCATTCAACACAATTAGGAAGATTATGTCCAATAGAAACTCCAGAAGGAACAAACATTGGTTTAAAAAAGAATTTAGCATTATTAGCATCAGTAAGTGAAGAAGTAGAAGAAGAACCAGTATTAGAATTAATGAACACATTAGGATTAAAACCAATAGAATAAAAACAATACAAAATAAAAAAACAATCATATAAAATAAAGATATAAAATAAAAAAGTATCAAAATAAAAAAAAATTATCATGGTGGAATTATAATGGCAGATGTATTCTTAAACGAAAAATATGTAGGAAAAGTAGACAATCCAAAAGAATTTGTAGAAATGTTAAAATATTCAAGAAGAAGAAAAGAAATAGATAAAAATGTAAATGTATATTATGATGAAGAATTAAACGAAGTACATGTAAATACAACAAAAGGAAGATTAAGAAGACCATTAATAGTAGTAAAAGAAGGAAAACCATTATTAACAGAACAACACTTACAACAATTACAATCAGGAGAATTATCTTGGAATGACTTAGTAAATCAAGGAATAATAGAATATTTAGACGCAGCAGAAGAAGAAAATGCACTAGTAGCATTACAAAAAGAAGATTTAACAAAAGAACATACACATTTAGAAATAGCACCATTCGACATGTTCGGATTAACAACCTCACTAGTTCCTTATGCAAACAACAGTTTTGCAGCAAAAGTAAATACAGGAAGTAAAAATCAAAAACAAGCAATAGGAATATACATTAATAATATAATGACAAGAATAGATACAGATACAAACTTCTTACATTATCCTCAAAAACCAATAGTAAAAACAGTAATGCATGACGTAATGGATTATGAAAAACATCCAGCAGGACAAAACGTAGTAGTAGCAGTAATGAGTTATAGAGGATACAATATGGAAGATGCAATAATAATAAACAAAGGAAGCATAGACAGGGGATTTGCAAGAAGCACATACTTCAGACCAGCAGTAACAGAAGAATTAAGATACAGTGGAGGATTGTATGATCAAATAGAATTGCCTGACAAAGATGTAATAGGATATAGAAGTGAAAGAGATTATAGATATTTAGAAGATGACGGAATAATATATCCAGAAGCAAAAGTAAAAGAAGGAGATGTAGTAATAGGAAAAACATCTCCTCCAAGATTTTTAAGTTCAATGGAACAATACTCATTAGGAAATGAAGGAAGAAGAGAAAGCAGTATAGCAGTAAAACATGGAGAACAAGGAATAATAGACTTTGTAGTATTAACAGAAAACAGTGAAGGAAACAAATTAGTAGAAGTAAAAATAAGAGATCAAAGAATACCAGAAATAGGAGATAAATTTACAAGCAGACATGGACAAAAAGGAGTAATAGGATTAATAGTTCCAGAAGCAGACATGCCATTCACAAGTTCAGGAATAAAACCTGACATAATATTCAGTCCTCACAGTATACCATCAAGAATGACCATAAGTCATTTAATAGAATTAGTAGGAGGAAAAACAGGAGCATTAAAAGGAAGACAAATAGATGGAACTTCTTTTGAATCAGAATCAGAAGTAGATATAAGAAAAGAACTATTATCATTAGGATTTAGAGAAGACGCAACAGAAACAATGTACGATGGAATAACAGGAGAAAGAATGGAAGTAAAAATATTCATAGGACCAATGTACTATTTAAAATTAAAACACATGGTAAGCAATGTAATACATGCAAGAGCAACAGGACCAATACAATTATTAACAAGACAACCAACAGAAGGAAGAGCAAGAGAAGGAGGATTAAGATTAGGAGAAATGGAGAAAGACACATTTGTAGCTCACGGAGCAGCATCAGTATTAAAAGAAAGATTCGATTCAGACAAAGTAGTAGTTCCAGTAGATGAAACTTCAGGAATGTTAGCAATTTATGACATGTACAAAAAACAAGCATACAGTCCATTATCAGGAGAAGAAGCAAGCATAAGTTATATAGAAATGGCTTACGCATTCAAATTATTATTAGACGAATTTAAAGCAATGGGAATATATCCAAAATTAATATTAAAAAACAAATTTTAAACAAAACATAAAAATTTTTTAAATTTTTTAAAATTTTTTTAACATCATTATTAACATCAATATTATAATTATCACAATCAAACTTCAACGGTGAAAAAATAATGGATAATAAAAAATACATTTACAAAAAAATAGGAGCAGTACAATTTGGATTGTTATCTCCGCAAATGATAAAAAAAATGGCAGTAGTAAAAATAGTAACTCCAGAATTGTATGATAAAGAAGGATACCCTGTAGATGGAGGCTTAATGGATTTAAGATTAGGAGTAATAGACCCAGGATTAAGATCAAAAACAACAGGAGCAAGAATGACAGAAGACCTAGGTCATTTCGGATACATACCATTAGCAAGACCAGTAATACACATAAAATTTGTGCCAATAATATACGATTTATTAAGATCAACATGTTCAACTTGTGGAAAAGTATTAATATCACAAGATAAAATTGACGCTCATAAAAAAGAATTAAAAAGAATAAAAAATATAAGAGGATTAGACGCTGTAAGAACAAAAGTAAAAACAATAATAGCAGAAGCAAAAAACACAAAAAAATGTCCTCATTGTAAAGCAAAACAACCAACAACAAAATTAGAAAAACCATACACCTTCTTTGAAAATGACAGACGAATGACACCAGTAGAAGTAAGAGTAAGATTAGAAAAAATACCTGATGAAGATTTAGAAGTATTAGGATTAAATAAAGAATTAGCAAGACCAGAATGGATGGTATTAACAGTACTACCAATACCTCCAGTAACAATAAGACCAAGCATAACATTAGAAAGCGGAGAAAGAAGCGAAGATGATTTAACACACAAATTAGGAGACATAGTAAGAATAAACCAAAGATTGTTTGAGAATGTAAATGCAGGAGCACCAGAAATAATAATAGAAGACTTATGGGATTTATTACAATACCATGTAACAACTTATTTTGACAATGAAGTAGCACAATTGCCTCCGGCAAGACACAGAAGCGGACAACCATTAAAAACATTAACAGAAAGAATAAAAGGAAAAGAAGGAAGAATAAGACACAATTTAGCAGGAAAAAGAACAAACTTCAGTGCAAGATCAGTAATAAGTCCAGATCCAATGATAAATATTAACGAAGTAGGAGTACCATTAATGGTAGCTAAAAAATTAACAGTTCCAGAAAGAGTAACAGAATGGAACATAGAATATTTAAAAAAATTCGTAGAAAGAGGACCTGACAAATATCCAGGAGCAAACTATATAGTAAGACCAGATGGAAAAAGAAAAAGATTAACAGAAGAAACAATAGAATTAGCATTAGAAGAATTACAACCAGGATATATAGTTGAAAGACATTTAATGGACGGAGATATAAGTTTATTCAACAGACAACCATCATTACATAGAAACAGTATGATGGCTCACAGAATAAAAGTATTGCCAGGAAGAACATTAAGATTAAACCCTTCTGTATGTCACCCTTATAATGCAGATTTTGACGGAGACGCAATGAACTTGCACATTCCACAAAATGAAGAAGCAATGGCAGAAGCACAAATATTAATGGAAGTAAGAACACAATTAAACAGTCCAAGATACGGATTAAGCATAATAGGATTAATACAAGACGGAATATCAGGATTATACTTATTAACAAAAAATGAAAATATAAAATATGAAGAAGCAGTAGAACTATTAGCATATACAGGATTAAAAAATTATGATAAACTGCCAAAAAAAGAAACAGTAACAGGAAGAGATGTATTTTCAGTATTATTGCCAGATGATTTTGACTTTGTATCAAAAAGCAAAGATAAAAAACCAGTAGTAATAAAAGAAGGAAAATTAATAGAAGGAGTAATGGACAAAGCAAACTTAGGAGAAGGAGCAGGATTAATGTTGAGGAGCATAAACAAAAAATACGGCAGTGAAAAAGCAATGGAAATAATAGCAAAAATGTCAGTATTAGGAATACACTATTTATTAAAAAAAGGATTCACAATAAAATTATCAGAAACAGACATAACAAAAGAAATAGAAGAAAAAATACAAAAAATATTACAAGAAGCAGATGTAAAAGTAAAAGAATTAATAGAACAATATCAAAAAGGAGAATTAGAAGCATACCCAGGAAAAACAATAAAAGAAACATTAGAATTAAACATATTAGAAGTATTAAACAATGTAAGAAACAAAGTAGGAGAATTCTTATACGAAGCAATACCTGAAGACAATCATTTTGAAATAATGGCAAGAAGCGGAGCAAGAGGTAACATTTTAAATTTAGCACAAATATCAGGAGTATTAGGACAACAAGCATTAAGAGGAGAAAGAATTAACAGAGGATATAAAGGAAGAACACTAAGTTGTTTTACAAAAAACGATTTAGGACCTGACGCTCACGGATTTATAAGAAGCAATTTCAAAAAAGGATTAAAACCTCATGAATTTTTCTTCCAAAGCATGGTAGGAAGAGACAGTTTAATGGATACAGGATTAAGAACTCCAAAATCTGGTTATTTATATAGAAGATTAGCAAATGCAATGCAAGATTTAAAAGTAGATTATGACAATACAGTAAGAGACAGTGCAGGAAAAATAATACAATTTACATACGGAGAAGATGGAATAGATGTTTCAAAATCAGAAGGAGGAAGCATAAACATACATAGAATAATTACAGAAACAATAGGAATAAAAGAAAAGAAAGAAAAAGCAAAAAAAGCAGATGCATAAAAAAATAAAAATAAACAAAAAAATAAACAAATACAATAAACAATAAAATAATCATAAAAAATAAAATAAAAAAAATTATTAAAAATAAAAAAATATTATCGTGATAATAATGGCAAAAATAAGAAAAGTTGAAAACAAAATAAAATTAGGATTAGAATTAGATGAATTACCAGAACAATTAAAACAAAAAATAGACGAAGCATTAAAAGACAAAAAAGTAACAGAAAAACAAAGACAAAAAATATATGAAAAAGCATTTGAAGAATACAAAAAAGCATTAGTAGAACCAGGAGAATCAGTAGGAATAATAGGAGCAGAAAGTATAGGAGAACCAGCAACACAAATGACCTTAAACACAAAACACTTCTCAGGAGTAGCAGAATTAAACGTTACAACAGGATTGCCAAGAATAATAGAAATAGTAGATGGAAGAAAAACAATAAGCACACCATCAATGGAAATATATTTAAAAAAAGAATATGAAAATGAAGAAGATGTAAAAAAATATACATTACAAATAAAAGAAACAAACTTATCAGAAATATCAAAAGAATTCAATGTAAATTTAGAAGAATTCTCAATAGAAGTAACATTAGACGAAAAAAAATTAAAAGATTTAGAATTAACAAAAGAAAAAGTAATAAAAGTATTAAATAAAACTTTAAAAAAATTAAAAGCAGAAGAAAAAGAAGGAATAATAAAATTAACATTCAAAAGTAAAGAAGAAAATTTTAACGAATTATACAAAGCAAAAGACAAATTAAAAAATGTATATGTTTCAGGAATAAAAAACATAAAACAAGTATTGCCAGTAAAAAAAGAAGAAGGATACGTATTAATAACTGCAGGAACAAATTTAAAAGAAATAATGAAACTACCATATGTAGATACATACAGAACAGTATCAAATGACATTTTTGAAATTTATGAATACTTCGGAATAGAAGCAGCAAGACAAGCAATAATAAACGAAGTATACAAAGTTATGGAAAATCAAGGATTAAACATAGACATAAGACACTTAATGTTAGTAGCAGACACAATGTGCAATAGTGCAACAGTAAAAGGAATAACAAGATACGGAGTAGTAAAAGAAAAAAGTTCAGTATTAGCAAGAGCAAGTTTCGAAACAGCATTAAATCATGTAATAAATGCAGCATTAATGGGAGAAAAAGACCCTATGAACAGCATAGTAGAAAATGTAATGGTAAATCAAATAATACCAGCAGGAACAGGAATACCAAAATTAGTAATGGATTTAGACATAAAAAAGAAAAAATAAAAATACAATTAAAAAAATAAAAAAGTTTAAAAACAAAAATAAAAGACAAAATAAAACAAAAATAATCATAAAAACAAAAATATAAAAAAAATGATTAAAATAAAAAAAAAATAATTATGCAAAAAATATTTTAGGTGAAAAAATTGAGCAGAACAGATTCAGCATTAGAAATAATAAGAAAAGCACAAAAAGAAGGAAAACTAACAATAGGATATAAAAGCACATTAGAAGCATTAAAAAAGAAAGAGTTAGACTATGTTTTTACAGCAGTTAATGCTCCTCAAAATATTGTAGAGGATATACAACACTATTCAAACTTATCAGAAACAAATTATTCTCCTTTAAACGCTAACAGCGAAGAATTAGGAGTAGCATGCAGAAAACAATTTACAGTAGCAGTAGTAGGAGTATTAAAAGAAAAAAAAGAATAAAAAAAATAAAAAGGTTGTGAAAAATGGAAAAAATAAAATATGATTCTAGTTCTATGCAATTAATAAGCATGTTTGAAAGAATGACATCAGCAAAACTAAAAGATGCATTTGAAATAGACAATTTACAAGTATTTGTAGTAAAACCAGGATTTATAGGAAAAGCAGTAGGAAAAAAAGGAGCAAATGTAAAAAAATTAGCAGACATGTTAAAAAAGAATATAAAAATAATAGAGTACAATCCAAAAATAGAAGTTTTTGCTAAAAATGTAACATTCCCAATAATACCAGCAAAAATAGAATACGATCAAAAAGAAAAAGTATTAACATTAATACCTAAAGATTTGTTGTCAAGAGGATTATTAATAGGAAAACAAGCAGTAAAATTAAGAGAAACAGAAAAAATAATAAAAAGATTTTTTGATGTTGAAGAAGTAAAAGTAGCAAAACCATCAGATGAAGTTGATGAATCATTATTAGAAAAAAAAGAAAATCCAGCTCAAAAACCAATAACAAAAACAGAAGAAACAAAAACATTAGAAGAAAATGAAGAAGAAAATGAAAAAAATAAAGAAACAGCAGAAGCAGCAGAAGAAACAAATGAAGAAGAAACAAAAGAAACAAAACAAGAAGAAAAATTAGAAGAAGAACAAAAAGAAGATGAAGAAAAAGAATTAGAAAAAGAATTAGATGAAGAAGTAAAAGAAAAAATAGAAGATGAAGAAGTCAAACAATAAAAAAATAAAAAATTAACAAAATTAAAATAGTAAATTTTATAAATACAATATGAGGACTTGATTATTATGGGTAAAAAACCAAACGGATTAAATGCAGGAAGCAAATTATTGAAAAGAAGAAAAACATTCAGATGGAGCGATAAAAAGTTTGTAAGAAGAGCTTTAAGATTA
>WIAN01000151.1 GCA_015519985.1 Candidatus Woesearchaeota archaeon
AATTAATGAAAGGTAAAATAATGAATGTTAAAAATAATAAAAATAAAATAAATAAGAAAGGTGGTTTTATGGATAAAAAATTAATGATTTTTTTTGTTGTTTTAATGTTGTTTTTACAATTTAATAATGCTAATGCAGTTGTTGAAGATAGTTTGTTAAAATTTTCTGTCATAAATCAAAATCCTGATCCTGCTTATCCTGGGAGTGTTGTTGATTTAAGAGTAAGAGTTGATAATGTCGGTTTAGAAAAAGCAGATAGTTATAATTATGAAATTATTTTAGATAAAGGTTTTAATGTTTTGTCTGATAAAATTGTTAGTAAAGGAAGTTTAGATGGCTATCAACAAGGTAATGAAGGTGCTATTTTGTTTTGGAAAATTAAACTTTCTGAAGATTTAGTCGGAAGCGATACTTATACTTTTAGAATTAAATATTTTAATGATAAAAAAACATTATACACTCAACCTTTTTCTTTAAGAATTTCAGATTTGCCTGTAGATATTATTTTAAAAAATATTTCTTATAATTTTGATTCTTTTAAACCTGGAAGTGAAGGTAAAATAATTTTAGATTTTAAAAATTTTGGAAGTAAAATTTTTTATTCTTTAAATTCTAAAGTTTCTTCTGAAGTTTTAAGTTTTAAAAATGATGTTGTTGAGAAAAATTATTTAAAACCTAAAGAAGAGGCTGTTTTTGAACATGATGTTTTTATTAAACCAGATGTTAAACCAGGCGTTTATCCTGTTAATATTGTTTTGTCTTATATTGATGAAAATGGCAATTTGAAAACAAAATCTTATAATAGTAATATTAAAGTTTTTGAAAAACCAGATTATTTTTTATCTGTTGAAGATTCAAGTTCAAAAGTTAAAGGTAAAGGAAAAATAGTTTTAAGTATTAGTAATAGAGGGAGTGAAACTTTAAAATATACTTTATTAACTTTAGAAAAAAGCAAAGATTATGATATTTTAAGTCCTAAGAGTGTTTATGTTGGTAATCTTCAAAGTGATGATTTTGAAACTGCAGAATATAATGTTTATTTTAAAAAGTCAGGTATTATTCCTTTAAAGGTTAAAGTTTCTTTTAAAGATTCTTTTGGTAATGTTTATGAGGAAAGTAAAATTTTAAATTATACTGTTTATGATTTTAAAACTGCTGAAAAATATGGTTTTGCGTCTAAAAATAACAGTATTTATTTTGTTTTAGTTTTGTTGTTTTTAGTGTTTTTATTTTTTTATTTTAAAAGAAAAAATAAAAAGTTGAAAAAGATTAAACACTAATTTTTGTTGTTTTTTTATTTTTTTAAATTTTTAAGGTGGTTTTTTTTGTCTAAAATAAAAAGTTTTTTTTTATTGCCTTTTTTGTTTTTAACGCAGCAAAAAGCGAGAAGTTGGCTTACTATTATAGGAGTAGTTATTAGTGTAGCTTTAATTTTTGTTATTTTATCTTTATCTTTCAGTTTTGAAAAAAGTATTGTAAGTGTTTTTGAAGAATTCGGCACTAATCATTTGTATGTTTCTTCCTCTTTATCTTTGAATACTAATGCTGTTGTAGATAATAATTTTAAACTTAATCTTTTAGATGTTGTTAAAAATGTTAATGGTGTTGATGATGCTATTGCTTTTAAAATAAGTAGAGGGTATGTTTCTTTTAAAAATCAAAATTCTTTTGCTAACATTATGGGTTTTTATGCTGATGATTTAAAAAAAGTTTATACTGCTTATTTATATGATAGAAATCTTTTAGAAGGAAGATTTTTTAATAAAAAAGAATCTGGAAGTGTTATTGTCGGTTATAATATTGTTTATTCTGACAAATTTTTTGATAAACCTCCTAGTTTGAAAAAAACAATTTATATTGAAGGGAAGCCTTTCAAAATTATAGGAGTGTATAAACAACTTGGCACTTCTGATGATGATAATATTTACATGTTGTATGACGATTATAAAAAAATTTATAACATTACTGACCAAATTGATTTTATTGATATTCTTGTTAAAGAAAATATTAATCCTTTAGATTTAAAACCTAAAATAAAAAAAATTTTAGATAAAAAATTGGGAGAAGATAATTATGTTTTGTTAACTCCTGAAAATATTATTAAAAGTTTTTCTAATACTATTGGAATAATAAATTTAGTTTTGTTTTTTATTGCTTTAATAAGTTTTATAGTTAGTATTGTTGGTATTACTAATACTATGTTTACTGTTGTTGTTGAAAGGGAAAAAACTATAAGTATTTTTAGAAGTGTAGGTTTTACTAAAAAAATTGTTGCTTTGCTTTTGATGATAGAATCTGGAATGATTACTTTTATAGGAGGCATTTTAGGAGTTGTTTTAGGATTCTTTTTGTTCAAAATTGTTATTTTTGCTTCTTATAAAGCAGGTATTACTTTTTTACAAAGTTATATTCCTTACTCTAATATTTTTTACCTTTTAATTTTGTCTTTTATTATAGGTTCTTTATCAGGACTTTTACCTTCTTTAATTGCAACTAAAAAGAATATTATAGAGGGGTTGAGAAAATGAATTCTTTTTTTAAACTATTGTTTTCTTTAACTTTTTCAGAATTTAAAGAAAAAAAGTTAAAAACATTCCTTACTCTTTCAGGAATTATAGTTGCTGTTTTTACAATTGTATTGTTAGTTGTTTTAACTTTAAGTTTAAAACAAGGAGTTTTATCTGAACTTGACAGATTTGGACCTAACCAAGTAATTTTATCAACTACTAATGTTGTAGGTCAAGGTCCTCCTATTGGTTTTTCTTTATTTTCTAAAAATGATATTGATTATGTTAAAAGTTTAAAACAAGTAGATTTTGTTTTAGAAAGATTAACTTTGATTATGAATGTAGAATATAATAACGAGATAAAAAAGATTTCTGTTACTGGAGTTACTGTTTCTGATTATACTAAAAAATTAGCACAAGCAGAACCTGTTAAAGGAAGGTTTTTTAATAACAATGAAAAAAATAAAAGAGTTGCAATTTTAGGTTATAAAGTGTATAAAGATTCTTTTTCTAAAAATGTAGATGTTAAAAAAAAGATTTTTATTAACAATGAACCTTTTGAAGTTGTTGGTATTTTAGAAGAAACAGGTTCTTTAGTTCAAGACAGTATGATTTATGTTCCTATTGATTCTTTTAGAAAAACTTTCAATTTAGAAGGAGTTACAAGTATGATTGTTTTTTTAAAAGATAATGTAGATCCTAACAATTTTGTAGATTTTATTAAAAACAAGTTAAATAAAAAAATAGGCAAGGATGTTGTTGAAGCTTTAACTCCTGCTCAACTAAAAAATATTATTGGTAACATTTTGATGTTGATTAATATTTTAATAATAAGCATTGCTTCTATAAGTATAATAGTTGGAAGTATAGGTATTACAAATTCTTTGTATAGCAGTGTTTTACAAAGAAAAAGAGAAATAGGTACTATGAAAGCTGTAGGTGCTAAAAACTTTCAAATTTTATTAATATTTTTGTTTGAAAGCATAATATTATCTTTTATAGGAGTTTTTATAGGTTATATTTTAGCTTTACTTTTAGGTTATGTTATAATTCATTCTATACAACATTTTTCTCCTTACAATTTAATTTTTACTATTCCTTTAAACTTTTCAATAGCAGTATTTTTGTTTTCAATACTTTTAGGAATAATCTCAGGTTTGTATCCTGCATATCAAGCAACCAAACTTCCTCCAACAGAAGCTTTAAGGTATGAATAGTTTTGAAAATTTTTTGTTTTTTATTAAGAAAAGTTTATAAAGTTTTATTCTTTATTTTATTTTATGAGAAAAAAGTTTATTTATGCTTACGATCCAAAAATAAGAAGAAGAGTAGTTCATGTTGTTGTTAATGGAAAAGCAATTTCTTTAATAACTGGAAATTCTTTTAAATATAATCCTAAAAAAAAGAAGTAGTTAAAGGTTTTTTTTATGTTTTTTAAAAAATCTGACAGAAATGTTTCTGATTTTTTATCTTATAAAGACATATCAGAAAAAATTTCTTCTGAAGAAAAAAAGAATAATTTTATAAGTGCCTTTTTGATAGCTCATGGTTTTTTAGAATCTTATCTTTCAGAACTAATTATTTATTCTAATAAAAATATAGATTTAAAAGTTTCTAATGATTTGTTGAAAACTTTTGAAAGAGTAAGTTTTGGAAACCTCTTAATCGTAAATTTTATGATAGGCAATATTAATTTTGAGTTGTTTAAAAAGATTTATTCTTTTAATAAAAAAAGAAATGTCCTTGTTCATGAATTGGCATCCATAGATCTTGATGATGAAAAAGTTTTAAAGAAAATAAAAAGAGATGTTTCCTTTTCTAAAATTATTCTTAAAGAAATTCATTCTATTTATACTAAAAAAATAAAATTGCTTTCTAAAAAATTTGTTTGATTTATAC
>WIAN01000152.1 GCA_015519985.1 Candidatus Woesearchaeota archaeon
AGTTTTCTTTAATATTAATAACGTTAGGAGTTAATAAAGGTTATTTAAGAGAAGATGTTTTATCTTTAATAACAATTGTTGGATTAATAACTATATCTGCATCTACATATATGATATTATACTCTGACAAATTATACTATTTTTTGTCTAAAAAATTAAAAATATTAAAAAATGATAGTGAAAAAGATAAAAAAATATTAGATGAATATGATGTTATACTTTTAGGTTATGATAAAATCGGCCATAATGTTATTTCAGAATTTAAAAAAATGAAAAAAAAGTTTTTAGTAGTAGATTATAATCCTGAAATTATTTCAAAACTTATAAGTGAAAATATTAACAGTATTTACGGAGACATAGAAGATTTAGAATTTATTGAAAGTTTAAATTTGACAAAAGCAAAAATGGTTCTTTCAACAATAGCAAAAATAGAAAGTAACATTTTAATTGTTGAAAAAATAAGAGAAAAAAACAAAAAGTCAATAATAATAGTTTTAGCTCATGATGAAGAAGAAGCAGAATTATTGTATAAAAAAGGAGCAACATATGTTCTTTTGCCTCACGTACTTGGAGGACTACATATTTCAGAACTCATAAAAAAACACGGATTAGAAAATAAAAATTTTTTGAAAGAAAAAAACAAACATTTAAAATTTTTAAGAAAAAGAAAGAAAAATAAAAAATAAAAAAATTAATTATTACAACCACAAGAATGTTCATGATTGTGTTCTTTATTTTTATCATTTTCAGTACTATCTTCTTCATTATTTTCATCGTTTTTTTCTTCAGAACAACAACTTCCTCCACAACAACTATGATTTTTAGAAAAATAAATTTCTATTTCTTTAGGAGAACCATCAATATAAACATATACTTTTTCAGGGTCTTCTTTTATATTATGATGGCTTCCATCACAAAAAGGAAAATTTTGTGATAAACCACAATTACAAATTGCTTTTTTCTCTCCATTAAAATCTAAAATTATAGGTTTGTTATCTTCAAAAATCTTTATTCTTGCCATAAAAAAAAGAAAAAGGTTGTGATTTTTAAATTTATCCTTTTTCACAACAAAAGTTTTTTATTCAAAAGATTTCAAAAGTTTTCAAAATATTTTTGTCTGCATTTTATTTTTTAACTTCAATTTTATTTTTTTAACTTTAATAGTTGAGCATTAAACGCAACTATAACTGTACTTAAAGACATCAAAGCAGCTCCAAAAGCAGGAGATAACATTATTCCAAAACTATAACCTACACCTGCAGCTAAAGGTATTGCAAATGCATTATAACCTGCAGCCCAAAACAAATTTTGTATCATTTTGTTGTATGTTTTTTCTCCAAAAGTTATAACTGAATATACTGTTTCAGGATT
The DNA here is from genome assembly GCA_015519985.1 of Candidatus Woesearchaeota archaeon. Lineage (GTDB taxonomy): Archaea > Nanobdellota > Nanobdellia > Woesearchaeales > WAPJ01 > WIAN01. The sequence continues at coordinate 1,372 of WIAN01000152.1, forward strand.
ATCATTTACTAATATTACATCTGCTGTTTCAGCAGCTATATCTGTTCCTGAACCTATAGCAATTCCCAAATTTGATTGTGCTAAAGCAGGAGCATCATTTATACCGTCTCCAACCATAGAAACATATTCTCCTTTAGATTGCAATTCTTTAACAATATCCAATTTTTCATGAGGTAAAAGTTCTGCATAAAAACCGTCTAAAGAGAGTTTTTCAGCTACTTTTTCAGCTATTTTCTTATGATCTCCTGTAAGCATATAAGTTTTTATTCCTAAACTTTTCAATTTTTTTATTGCAGAGTAAGATTCTTCTCTAATAGAATCTTCTAAAGTTAATGCAGCAACTATTTTGTTTTCAACAACAACATATACTAAAGTTCCTATAAAGTCAAAAGAAATATTAGGAATTTCAAAATCATTTTTAGACAAATATTTTTGACTTGCTAAAATAATTTTTTTTCCATCAACAATTCCTTTCAAACCTTCCCCTCTCAATATTTCTACACTTTTTGCTTTTAAATGTCTAATATTATATTCTTCTGCTTTGTCTAAAATTCCTTTTGCTATTGGATGTTCTGAATTTTTTTCTAGTGCAACAGCCAATTCTAAAATTCTTTTTTCATCAAAAGAAACATCTAAAATTTTTATTGAAGAAACTTTGAATTTTCCTTCTGTTAAAGTACCTGTCTTGTCAAATAAGACAACAGATACTTTTTTAGAATTTTCAAAAGCAGTTCTGTTCCTTATTAATATTCCGTTTTTAGCAGCTATTGATGTAGAGACTGAATTTACAAGAGGTATTGCTAATCCTAAAGCGTGAGGACATGCAATAACCATAACAGTAACCATTCTTTCAATAGCAAATTCTAAAGAAGAGTAAAAACTCCAATATGAAAAAGTAATAATTCCAGAAGTTACAGCAATATAAGTAAGCCATTTTGCTGCTACATCTGCTAACTTTTCAGTCTTAGATTTTGAACTTTGAGCTTCTTTAACTAAATTAATAACTTTATTAAGATAACTTTCTTCTCCTGTATTTGTTACTTTAACTTTTAAAATTCCATTACCATTAATAGAACCTCCTATTACTTTATCACTAACTTTTTTCAATACAGGTTTTGATTCTCCTGTAAGCATAGACTCATCAATAAAACTTTCCCCTTCTATTATAATTCCGTCAGAAGGTATTTTTTCACCTGCTTTTACTAAAACAACATCGTCTTTTTTCAAGTCTGAAAGTTTAACATCTACAATTTTTTCATCAACAACTAAATGAGCTTTATCAGGGAGTAGTTGTGCTAATTTTTCTAAAGCTTTAGAAGCTCCAAGCACAGATTTCATTTCTATCCAATGACCTAAAAGCATAACATCTATCAAAGTTGCTAATTCCCAAAAAAAGTATTTTCCTTTCAAACCAAAAACAACTGCGGAACTATAAACATAAGCTACAGTTATAGCAATAGCTATTAAAGTCATCATTCCAGGGTTTTTATTTGAAACTTCATCGTACAAACCTTTTAAAAAAGGCCAACCTCCATAAAAAAATATTATTGAAGAAAATAAAAATAAAACATATTTATCTCCTGTAAAAGTAAAAGAAAAATTCAAAAAACTTTGTATTAAAGGAGATAAAATTAAAACAGGAATGGTCAAAATTAAAGACAGATAAAATCTTTTTTTATAATCTTCTATCATCATTTTATGATGGTCTGTATTTGATAAATCATGACAAGAATGTCCTTTATGATCTTCATGATTGTGATGATCATGGTTATGATGATTATGATGTTCTTTATTTTCTTCACCACTATGATCGTGACTGTGTTTATGACTATGCTCATGCTGATCATGATTATGATTTTTATGAGTGTTGTGCTCTTCATTATGTTCTTTATGTATATGATTATGATCTTTTTTGTTCATAAAATTTTCACCTCAAAAAAATATTTTAGATTCTTTCAAAAGCAGATTTTAATTTTTCTTCAATTTCAAAAGCAACTTTAGAAACATTTTCATTATTAACCAAACTCATTATTTCAGTAGGTTTTATAACAGAAATTATTGTTTCATCGTTTTCATTCACAAAAACAACAATGTTACAAGGAAGCAACAATCCAAGATTATTATCATAACCTAAAACTTCTAAAGCTTTTTTAGGATTGCAAGCTTCTAAAACTAAATATTCTTTATAATCAACATTTAATTTTTCTTTAAAAGCTTTTTTAAAATCTACTTCTGCAATTATACCGAATCCTTCTTTTTTCAATTCTTCAGTTATTTTTTTTACAGCTTCAGAATGTGAAAAATTTACTTTTTTACTCAAACCATACATTTAAATCCACCTATTTATTTTTATTATTTTATTATTTTTTGTTTTGTTACTTTTTTTAGTTGTTTTTTTCCAACTCTTTCTTTTTTTCTTCATACTCTTTTTTAGAGATTTCTCCCTTAACATATTTTTCTTTTAAAATTTTTAAAAGGTCTTCATCTTTATCTTTAGGATATAATATCAACCACAAAATGAGTATTATGAAAAATATCCATAAAAACATCATTAAAGGCCATAAAAAAAAACCCATATGACCAAAATACACTTTTATCACCTACATTTTATTAAATAAAAAAAATAAAGTTAAAAAATTTTTAATTTTTAACGATTCATAGGCATACCTTGCATTCCCATATCATCCATTTCATCATCTGCCATTCCTTGCATCATATTTGAATCCATCATTTGCATCATACTGTTCATCATTCCCATCATGTGTTTCATCATACTAAACATTCCTTCATTATTCGTAGGTTGTTGCCCCATAGATTGTTGTCTTTTTTCCATAAAAGACATAACTTCTTTTAATTCATCTTCATTTAATGCAGATAAAAATTCTTTCATATGATCTTCATGAATAACGTCTAACTTTTTCTTTAAAGAATCATTAAAAGTACTTGTCATTTCTTCATGCATTTCGTTCATAGTTTCAATAAACTTTTCTTTAACATTAGACTCTTTTAAAACTTCAACATTTTCATTATTATCGTTATTCATAACTCCATGTGCAAAAGATAAAGAAACACTAAATAATAATAAAATTCCTATAACACTTAAAACTAAAAGATATTTTAAGTTGTTATTCCCTTCTTTTTTTATTACATTTGTTGTTTTTTTTATTTTTTCTCCCATAAAAACACACCTCAATTCTGTTTTTTTTATTTTTTTATTTTTTTGAATCAAACTTATTTGATTAAATTCAATTTTAAAGTAAAACAAGATATAGTTAAAACATTTAAATACTGTTTTAAACAAAAATCTGATTTGAAATACTTAAAATTTATAAATAGAAAAAAAGATTTATTATAATATGGCTTCAAACTTTTTAATACCCACATGGTTTTCAGGATACGATATTTTTTTAGAATTAATATTTTCAATAATAACATTTTTTTTGTTTTTATTTTCATTAAAAATATATGATTCTACTAATGATGTTAAAATAAAATATTTTGGAATAGGTTTTTTATTAATATCCTTATCTTATATTATAAAAGCAACAAATAACTATTTTACAAATTACGGTGTTTTAAACAACAATATTTTTACAATAGGAACTTATTTGTATATTGTTTTTATGCTTTCAGGATTAGCGTTTTTAACTTACATTACTTTTAAAACAGAAAAAATAAGAGTTTTATTTTTTATAATCTTAATTTCTTTAATAGGAGTATTCTTAAGCATAGATAAAGTATATACTTTTTATTTATACTCTACTATTTATCTTATAATTTTGTCAATACATTTTATAAAAAACTATTTTAAAAATAAAAATAAAAAAGCATTAACAATAACTATAGCATTCTTATTTTTATTATTTGGAAATGTGCATTTTTTATTATCTGTAAATCACGAATTATTTTATGCAATAGGTCACATATTAGAATTAACAGCATACATTCTTATAATGTTTAATTTATTTTTGGTGCGTAAAATATGAAAAAAAGAGAAAGAATAGAAATAATACATGATATTTTAAACTCTATAAAAGAAAAAAATCCTCCTGTAAGACAAACACACATACTTTACAAATCAAATTTATCACATCAAATGTTAGTAGAATATCTTACAGAACTAATAAAAAAAGGTTTTATAATAGAAAAAGAAGATAAAAAAGGAAAAAAACATTATGAATTGACAGAAAAAGCATATAAGTTTCTTAACGATTATAAAATAATAAAAGGATTTATAGAATCTTACGGTTTAGATTAAAATTTAGGTAAAAAACTAATTTTTAGAAAATCTTTTTAAAGAACAAAACAATATTATCTTTTATGGTAAAAAAAAGATTTATTTTTTTATCTATATTGTTTATGTTTTTAATAATAATAATATTATTTACAATTTCAAGTTGTAGTTTTGAAAAAAACAATAATAAAAATACAATAAATATTAACAACACTAACAACAATACAAACAATAACAATAATAAAATAAATGATAATTCTGGACTTGTAAAGATTGAAAATACTACAAATACAATTGTTAAAAGTTATGTTGAAAATAAAAAAAATTTTTCATTGTATGATCCTTATAAAAAAATGTTATATTACGGTTTTACTATTACAAAAAACACTCCTTGTCAAATAGTATTAACACAAGATAAGTTAGAAAGTTTAGATAAAAATTATGTTATAGTAAATGTTGAATTGAAAGATTCTAAAGATGTTTGCATACAAGTTTTAAAAGAAGAATATGTTTTTAGAAAAAGTATTTTTTTACAAAAACCTGAAGTTATAAAAGTATATTATAATAATACCTTAATAATGCAAAAAAACATTACAATTTTAAATTTGTCTTACAAAAATATTGATAGTTATGAAAAGTTAAATTCTCTATGCAGTTCTTATCCTGAAAATAAAAGAGCAGAATGTTGTGAAGAAAATTCTGTTTTACTTCCAAGAATAATGTGTGTAGGTTCTTGGATTTGGGATAATGGTTGTAAATATGAATGTGGAATAACACCAATAAAATAAAAAAAATGATAATAAGATATTAAAAAAATGTTAAAATAAAAATGTTAAGGTGAATTTTTATGAATAAGAAAGGAATGATAAATCAAATATTATTATTTTTAAGTTTAATAGTATTATTAACAGCAACAGTTTTTATAATACAAAATAATAATAGTAATGATAAAGCCATTTTTAATGTTGAAAGTTTAAAATTGTATAATGAAAATTACAGTACAATAAGTACTTCTGTAAGTGCAGAAAAAGAAGTACAACCAGATTATTTTACAATAAACATAGGAGTAAAAGAAGAAACTAACAATATAGAAGAAGGAAAAAAAGATGTTGCAAAAAAAATTAACAGTATAAGAAAAAAATTGTTAAGCATAGGAATAAAAAGTTCAGAAATAGAAACTTTAAATTTTAATGTATATCAAAATTATTATTGGATAAATGGAGAAAGAAAAATAAAAAATTATACTGTAAGTCAAACTTTAAGAATAAAAAGTTATAATTTAGACTTAGCAGGAAAAGTAATAGATGAAGCAGTTAAAGAAGGAGCTAACAATATAGGAAGTTTAAATTTTGGTGTAGATGAAAAAAATTTAGAAAAATATAAAGAAGAATTGTTAAAAGAAGCAGTTGAAAAAGCATACAGACAAGCAAGAATAGTAGCAGATGCAGGAAACTTAAAATTGAAAGGAATAAAAAAATTAGATATAAACAGTTATAGTTATGTACCTTACTATCCTGTGTATAAAACAATGGCAGTAGCAGAAGATTCAAGTAATGTAAAAATTGACGAACAAAAACAAAAAGCAAGTATAAGTATAAACGTAATATTCAACGCAGAAATGAAATAAAAATTAAAATAATTTAAAATTTTTTTTATTCATGTATTTTTTTCCACATTTGTTTTGCTAGTTTTCCTTCATACATGTATTTTTTTAATTTTGACTTTGCTTTTTCTTTGTTTTTATTATGTTGTTTTAAGAAAGAATTTATTTTTTCTATCAACATTGCTTTTAATTCTCCTGACAACAGTTTTCCTGATTCGTATTGTTCTTTTACTTCTAAAATTTTATTGTCATCTTCTTCAAATAAATAGTATAACCAAATATAACTTACATCTATAGAAGTATCTCCTCCGTACTTTCTATGTTCTTCTAAAGTGTTTTTTCCTCCTGAAAAAGCGTACTTGTTTATTTTTTTCTTAACAGTTTTTTCATCATCAGACAACAATATTGCTTTTTCTTCTTCTGAAGAAGACATTTTTCCTTCGAAACCTGTTAGTGGAGGTAAAAATTTGCTGTGAATATTAACATTTTTTTTAAAACCTAAACTTTCTGCTATGTCTCTTTGCAATCTAAAATAAGGATCTTGATCTATTGCACAAGGTATTACTGCTCTGTTTTTTTCAAAAAAAGTAGGTATTATTTGTAAAGCAGGATAACTTATCATTCCTATGTTGCTTTCATTATTAAAACCAAAAGTTGCTTTTACTGTTGAAAAATTTATTTTTTTAGCAGTTTTTAAAAATAAAGGATACATGTTTTTTATATACTCAGAATTTTTAAAAATGAAAGTTTTATCTTCATCAAAGTTTAAAGCAGCAATATCTAATAAGTCTTGTTCAGTCATTTCTTTTACTTTATTTAAAGTTAAATTTTTTTTGAACAAAAATTTTTCGTCGTCAGGAATTTGTATGTATAAATTTACATCAAATATTTTTTGCAAATATTTTGTGAATAAAAAAGGAATTAAATGTCCTAAATGCATTTTTCCTCCTGGAGCTCTTCCTGTGTATAAAAAAAATTTTTTTCCTTCAAAATATTCTTTTAAAGCAATATCAAAATCTCTGTGAGAAAAGAAAAGTTTTCTTCTTAAAAATAAATGTAATTTTTCATTTTTTTCTTCAGAAACTTTTTTTATTAATTCTAATGTTTTTTCATCTATCTTTTTTAAACCAAACTCTTTTATTAGTTTTTCATAATCTACTTTTCCTTCTACTTTCCAAGGATCTACTTTCATAAAAAATTAAAAAAACTTTATTATTTAAAAAAGTTTAGGAAAAAAAGAAGAATTTTTACATTAAAAATATTATTTGTTTCTTATATTGATTTTTTTATCTCTGCAGATTTTAAATGTTCTTTTAAATGTTCTAAAAACTTTTTTTGTTTTTCAACAATAATTTTTTCTGCTTCTTCTAACAAAAACCATTTTCCTGTTTTTATCTCTGGAAATTCTTTTTTCAAACCAGATTTTGGAGGCCATTCTAAAACAAAAGTATTGCTTTCTACAAAAGAAAATTTGTCTTTTGATTTGAAAGTGTAAGAATGAACTGTTTTTCCATTAGTATATTTTACTTTTCCCAAATAACATAAATCTACATCTAAATGTTCTTCTATTTTAACTCCCGTTTCTTCTTCAAATTCTCTTATTGCTGCTTTAAAAAAGTTTTCTCCATCAATATTTCCTTTTGCTATTCCCCAAGCTTCTTTATTTTTAAAAAAATGACCTCCTGGAGTTACTAAAAAAACATATATTTTTTCATCTTCAATATAGTATGGTAAAAAACCTGCTGAAATTTTGTCTTTCATAAAAAAAAGAATGTTTAAAATGTTTAAAAAGTTTTATATTAAAAAAGTTTATAAAAAAAGTTTTATTCTAAAAAAGTATGGTTTGTAAAAACAAAAACAACAATAAGAATAATAATAAAGATAATGAAGATAAAAATGGAAATAAAATTTTAAAAGACGATTTTTTTTCTAGACAAAATAAAATTTTTGACACTAATATTTTTAAAAACAAAGTTATAACTATTATTGGTTTAGGAGGTTTAGGAAGTAATGTTTTTGACAACCTTTTAAGAGCAGGATTTGAAAATTTTATTCTTATAGATTTTGATAAAGTTGAAGAAAGCAATATTCATAGAACAATATTTAAAAAAAATGATGTTGGAAAATATAAAGTTGATGTTTTAAAAGATTATAGTAAAAAAGTTTATGGTAAAAAGAATAATATTGTTGTGTTTAAAAAAAAGTTTGAAGAATTAAAAAAAGAAGAATTAAAAAAAATTTTAGAAAGTAACTTGTTTGTTGATTGTACTGACAATATTATTGTTAGAAAAAAAGTAGGGAAATTTTTTTTTGATAATAAAAAAGATTATGTTTATGGAAGTGCTGTTAAAGAATTTGGAGAAGCAAAATTGTTTTTGTATGATGAAGAAAGTTATAATGATATTTATAAAGATAAGAATACTTTTTCTGATTGTAGAACTGTAGGTATTAATCCTTTTATTATGAGGATAATTGCTTTATTACAATCTGAACTTGTAAAACAATACTTTTTAAAAGAAAGAAAAGATTATGAAAGAAAAATTTTAAGGTTTGATTTAAGAACTTTTACACTAACAAAGTATAGATTAAAAAAATAATAAAAAAAGATAAAATAAGAAAATAAAAAGATAAAAAGATAAAAATATAGAAAGATAAAAAAATGTTAATGTTTTCTTTGTAATAATTCATATAAAGAATCGAATATTGGTTTTTTTGTGTTGAAAGAATAATATTCAAATTTTAAATTATTACAAATTTTTATTATTGCACTTTCATGTTCTAACAAATTTTTTTTATATTCGTTTAAAGTGTTTTTGTCTAAAAATATTTTTTTTGATTTTTCTAACTCTTTATTTTTTAACTCGTATTCTCCATAAAAAGAAGGATTTATTTCTTCATCGTCTAAAACTCTTATTATTTTAACTTCATTCCCTTTTAGTAAAGTTAAACTTTTTTCTATTTCTTCTATCGGAAATAAAAAGTCAGATATTAAAACTATCAAACTTTTTTGTTTTAAAAAATTTTTTTGTTGTTTTAAAGAATCATACAAGTTTAATCTTCCTTTTGGTTTTTTTTTGTTTATTATAGAAACAAATTGAGAAAAATGTTTTTTACCTCTTTTTAAACTGTACATTTCAATACTGTCATGAATAAAAGAATACCTAAACCTTTCATTTTCTTTTAATGCTAAATATAAAATTCCTGCACTTATCATTCCTGCATAATCATATTTTGTTATGCTTTTACCATAACTCATGCTTAAAGTGGAATCTAAAATTAAATTTACAGTTAAATCTTTATCTTCTTCATAAACTCTTATGAATAAATCGTCTGTTCTTGCATAAACTTTCCAATCTATTTGTCTTATATCATCACCAATAGTATAAGGTCTGTGTTCTTTTAATACTAAGCCTCTTCCAGACATTAAACTTTTTCTTCCTCCAGAATATTTTGAAGTAATTCTTTTTTTTGTTATTAAAACAAATTTTTCTAAATCTTTTAAGAAACTTTCAGTTATCATTTTAAACTGCTTTATTTTTTTTAGTTTTTTAGTTTTTTTACTTTTCAATTTTATATTTATTTTTTAATTTTTTATTTTTTCATATTTTTTTTAACAACTCATCAATTATAGTGTCTTCATCTAAATTTTTTCTTTCAGCTTCAAAATTTAAAATGATTCTATGTCTCAAAACAGGTTTTGCTAAAGCTTTAATATCGTCAATAGAAACATTTTTTCTTCCATGTATTAAAGCTCTTGCTTTTGCTGTTTGTAATAAAGCTATGCTTGCTCTTGGACTTGCACCGTAAGATAATTCAGGATGATTCCTTGTTAAAGCAACTAATTTTACAACTCTCTTTTTTAAATCTGTATTTACTAAAATTTGTCTAGTGTATTGTTGTAATTTTAAAATTTCATTTTTACTCATAACTTTTTTTACTTTAGGAAGTTCTTCTTCTACAAATTTTTCAACAATCTCTAATTCTTCTTTAGGACTTGGGTAAGAAACTTTTAATTTTAACAAAAACCTGTCAGCTTGAGCTTCTGGCAAAGGATAAGTTCCTTCTTGTTCTATAGGATTTTGAGTTGCTAATACAAAAAAAGGTTCTTCTAATTTGAAAGTTTCTTTACCTACAGTTACTTGTTTTTCTTGCATTGCTTCTAACAATGCGGATTGTGTTTTAGGAGTTGCTCTGTTAATTTCATCTGCTAAAACAATATTTGCAAATACAGGTCCTGGTTGGAATACAAAGTTTCTTCTACCATTATGTTCTTGTATAATGTATGTTCCTGTAATATCTGAAGGCATTAAATCAGGAGTGTTTTGTATTCTTGAAAATTTTAAATCTAAAACTTCTGAGAAAGTTTTAACAGCTAAAGTTTTAGCTAAACCAGGATAACCTTCTAATAAAACATTACCATTACTTAACAATCCTATTAGTAATCCTTCGATCATATCGTCTTGTCCTACAATTACTTTTTTAATTTCTTTAAAAATCAAATCAAATTTGTTCATAAAAAATCACCTTCAAAATCATTTATTATTATGTTTTTTTATTTTTTTTATTTTTAATTTATCTATTATATTCATATTATATTTATATAATGTTTTTTTATCTTGTTATTACAACATCAATATTATCTGAATTTCTTTTATTATAATAATAATAAATTTCAGCATTAAAAGTCATTTGCATAGTCGAATCTAAATTAACATCATCAATAGTTGAACATTCTAAAAAGTAAGAGTTTTCCTCTAAAGAAGGTAACAATTTCATTTTACCCTCAATTTCAGAATCAACAATATTACAATTCAATCTGTAATTGTCTAAAAAAGCTTTTATATAAATATAATTTTTAAGATTATTGTTCAAATTACAATTTTCTTCTAAACTATTGGGAGTATTTTTATCAGCAGTTATAAAACCAGAATCTTTGTTTTCAAAAAAAACTTTAAATTTAACTTTATTATTAACAACTTCTGGTTTTGAAATTTTACTAATAATTAAAGGACTTCCTTGACCTGTAAAAAATTCTTCTTTAGGAACACAACTATCTCCTAAAGCATTAATTTCTCCAGTTTCTTTTTTAACACAAATATTAGTAGTAAAATTAAAACCGTACTTATAACAAACATCTAAAGATAATTGTTGTTCTAACTTATTAACACTCAAAGGCAACTTGTAAGGTTTTATTTGGAATAAAAAAAGTTTAGTTTCTCCTTTACACTCGTTATAATTCTTTTTTCCTTCAATAAAAAATTTTATTTTATCATCATCAATAAACTTTTGTTGTTCTTTATCATAAACATAAACATTAAAAAGGTCAGGATTATATTTTAATTTTAAAAACCCATAAGAATCAAAAACTCCTAAATTGTTCAAATAAACTTTTAAAGTTTTAACAGAATCTTCTCTTAAAATATTGTCGTTGTTACTATCAAAATAAGCGTTTAAACCTTGAGATCCTGTATTACAATTTAATTTTTTGTCAGTGATATTAGAAATGTTAGAAGTACAAGAAGCTAAAATAAACATGAATAATAGTAAAAATAAAAAAAAATATTTATCTTTAACTTTAACTTTTTCTTTTATTAATTTTTTCATAACAATCACGCGTTTTTTTTATTGTGTAAAATATTTTTTTACAACATCATACTTGTTTAAAGGCAAATTTTCTTCATAAACATTTGAAGTTTTAATATTAAAATTAAAATTGTTATTTAAAGTGTTTTCTTTTTTAATATCTTCTATTTTTTTAAATGTTTTCAAATCTAAACTGTTGCTTGAAGTTTTTAAATTTAAACTTATTATTTGTTTTGCATCTGAAAGTACAGATTGATTTTCATTATAAATACTTTTAGTGCTGTTTGTATTTGACTTTTCATAAATACCTGTAAATTGTACTTTTCTAAGCCAAGGCAATTCTCCATTAATTCTTTTATCTACATTGTCAATAACTTTTTTTTTAAAAATATTTTTAACATCATCAAAATTATAAACAGAAACAGGAGTAGAAAGTAAAATTATTAATAATAAAACAACAATTTTTTTTACAAAACTATTAGTGTTAAAAAAATCTTTAGTTTCAATATTTTTACTTTCTTCTAAAACTTCTTTTTCTAATTGTAATTTAATAATGCTTTTTTTATTAAAATTTTCTTTTAAAGCAGAAAGTTTTTCATACAAATAATAATTTGTTTTTTTTAAAATATTCAATTCGTCTCTTTTATAATAATAAAATATTTTGTAAAAAAAGTAAAAAAATAAAATTAAAAATATAAATTTATAATATTTTTCTAACATAAAAAATTTTAAAATAAAAAAAAGAATATAATATAATATTAACAAACCTAAAATTATTTCAAAAAAGTTCAAAATCATACTGTTGCTTTTTAGTTCTCCAAACAACAATTTTATAAGATTATCATATTTTAATTCTAAAATATTCTTCTTTTCAAAAGTGTTATGTTTATTTA
>WIAN01000153.1 GCA_015519985.1 Candidatus Woesearchaeota archaeon
AAATTGTTTTGAAAAAAGATTTGAATATTGTTGAAGAAAAATCTTATTCTGTTCATGAAAAGTATAATGAGCTTTTAAATTTAATTATTGATGCTCATCATAAAATTGCAAGTAATCATTTAGAAGTTTTTCCTTCTATTGTTGATAAAATTTTAGATTTAAAAAATTCTATTCCTAAAAATGTTTTAGACAAAAATAAAAGTATTGTTGAAGAAATTGAAAAATTAAAGGAAGAAAAAAATATTTATTTGTTTGCTAAAAATTTAGAAAATTATATTTTGAATAAAAATGTTGATGTTAAAAAGATTGATAATAATATTAAAATTTTATTAAAGTACAAATCCTATTTAGAAAAGAATGTTCCTGAAGATAATAATTTGTTGTCTTATGTTGATGATGTTATTTCAAAAGCTGTTTATTTGAAAGAGAAAACTATTGATAAATTTGTAACTATAAAACATAAAAAAGAAAAAAGTAAAATAGAAAAAAGTAAAGATAATAAAGAAAATGAAAAAAGTAAAATAAATGTAAAAAGACTAGATGATAAAAATAATAAAGTAAAAGAAGAAAGTAAAATTAAAAATAAAATTGAAAAAAGCAATGAAAATAACAACAAGAGTAACAATGAAAATAATGATCTTAATATTAATGAGATTAATTCAAGAATTAAAAAAATAAAAAGCATATTAAAGAGTTAATTTTAAACAACAAAAATAAAACTTATTAAAAATAAATTTGTGGTTATTATGAGAAAACATATTGATTCGTATTCAATAAAATCTGACAAAACTGTTGTTAATGTAGAGATTTTTTTTGAAGATACTGATGTAGTTCCAAAGTATAATATTTCTTTGTTAAATATTTCTAGAGGAACTCAATTAATTTTGAAAAAGATAAGAGATGAATTTGTTTCTAATAATGTTTTGCCTGCTTCTGAAGAAGAATTGGAAAGTGAAGATATAAGAAATAGATTTGAAGCAGAAATAAGAAAGTTGATTGAAAAATATTTTCCTAATGTTGATTCTGATACTATGGATTTATTAGTTTCTTATTTAATACAGCAAAATATTGGTTTAGGAGAAATAGAGTTGTTATTGAAAGATTCTAATTTAGAGGAGATTGTTGTTAATAATTCTAAAGAACCTGTCTGGGTTTATCATAAAAAGTATGGTTGGTTAAAAACAAATATTATTATTGATAGTGAACAAAAAATAAGACATTATGCTACTATTATTGGTAGAGATATTGGTAAAGAAATTACTTTGTTAAATCCTTTAATGGATGCTCATTTAAAAACAGGAGACAGAGTTAATGCTACTTTAATGCCTATAAGTAGTAAAGGTAATACTATTACTATAAGAAAATTTTCTGATAAACCTTGGAGTATAATTGACTTGATAAAAAACAACACTATTAATTTTTCAGGAGCTGCTTTGTTGTGGTTAGGAATACAAAACGAGTTTTCTATGATTATTTCTGGAGGAACAGGTTCAGGTAAAACCAGTTTTTTAAATGCTATTGCTAATTTTTTCCCTCCTAACCATAGAATTATAAGTATTGAAGATACTAGAGAATTAACTCTTCCAGATTCTTTACATTGGGTTCCTATGGAAACAAGACTTCCTAACCCTGAAGGTAAAGGAGGAGTTTCAATGTTAGATTTAGTTGTTAATGCTTTAAGACAAAGACCTGATAAAATTATAGTTGGAGAAATTAGAAGGAAAAAAGAAGCTGAAGTTTTATTTGAAGCAATGCATACAGGTCATTCTGTTTATGGTACTTTACACGCTAATAATGTTGAAGAAACTTATGACAGATTAACAAATCCTCCTATTGATATTCCTAAAAAAGTATTGTCTGCTTTAGGAATGATTGTTGTTCAAAACAGAAATAGAAGAACCGGTTTTAGAAGAACTTTTCAAATTGCAGAGATACATAATGATGGTTCTCCAAATTTAATAATGCAACACGAAGTTAAAAATGATTCTTTAAAATTAGTTTCTTTTCCTAAAAAAGTTTATGAAACTATTTCATTATATACTGGTATGACTGAGAGTGAAATTAATAAAGATTTAGAAGAAAAAATTAAACTTTTAAAATGGATGTATAAAAAAGATATTAATGATGTTCATCAAATTGGTAAAATTGTTGCTAAATATTATTTAAAAAAATCTTTATTAAAGTGATGTTTCTTGAGAAAAAAAATGAATGTTAAAAAAAAAGAAAGTAAAATAATAAAGTTTTTAGCAAATAGAGATAAGAATCTTAAAAAAGTTTTGAGAGTTGCTAGGATTAATAAAACTCCTGAAGAATTTTTACAACAAACTTTAACTTTGTCTTTTTTATTTTCTTTCAGTATTACTTTTGTTTTTTTCGCTATTAGTAAAAAAATTTCTTTATTTACTTTGATAATATTTTTCTTTTTCTTTTTTTTCTTTTATTCTGTTTTTAAAAATCGTCCATTGTTAGAGATTAAAAAGAGAAGACAAAAAATTGATCGTGACTTGTTATTCTCAGGACAATACTTGTTAGTAAAATTAGAATCAGGTTTGCCTTTATTCAATTCTTTTATTCATGTTTCTAAAGAGTATAACGAAACAGGATTTTTTTTTAGAGAAATAGTTCAAGACATTAATTTAGGAACTCCTATTGAAAAAGCTATTGCTAAAGCAAGAGATTATTGTCCTTCTGAAAATATGAAAAAAATTTTAGCAGAAGTAGTTACTAGTTTAAAAACAGGTGCTGATGTTACTGATACTTTAAAAAATACTTTAGAACAAATAACCACAAATCTTTTATTAGAAGTTAAAGCTTATAACAAAAAATTAAATTCAATTATGATGTTTTATATGATTATTGGTACTGTTTTACCGAGTATTGGTATTGCTTTAATGGTTATTTTTTTATCTTTTGCAGGTATTAATATTAATACTTCAATTTTAATTATTGTTGTTGGCTTGTTAGCTTTGATGCAATTAATGTTTATTGCTATGGTTAATAATGCAAGGCCTACAATAAATATTTAAATAATTTACAATAAAAATATTTGAATACAAATATGTGATTGTTATGTTAAAAGAATTTTCAATTGTAGATCCTGAAAGTTTTGGTAAAGCTTTTTTATCAGAAAGAACTAGGTTAAATTTAGAAAGAAAATTTTCAGTAGCAGGTTTGAAAGGTTCTCCTTATAAACTTATAGGTTACTATTTTTACTTTTTAATTTTTTTAACTATCATTGTTTATTTTTTAAAATTTTTTCCTAAAATTATGGGTAAAATAATTTCTTATACTGCTTTTAAAGCTGTTCTGTTAATGTTTTTTTATACTGTTTTGTATTCTTCTCTTTTTATTTTATTATTTCTTTTTATTGGTTGGATTATTTTAAACTATTATTTGTCTTATAAGATTACTTTAAGAACCAGACAGGCAGAAAACATTTTAGAAGATTATTTGAGATATGTTGTTGAAAATTTAAAAGGAGGTTTAAGTTTTGAAAAAGCTTTATGGTCCAGTATTAAACCTGATTTTGGTGTTTTAGCTGAAGAAATACATTTAGTTACTAAAAAAGTTATGACTGGTACTGATTTAGATGTTGCTTTAAAAGAATTTACTGAAAAATATGATAGTCCTTTGTTAAAGAGGAGTTTTGATATTATTATTGAAAGTCTTAGAGGAGGAGGTTCTATTTCTGACATTATTGAAGATTTAACTAATGAATTGTCTAATATGAAAGAATTAAAACAAGAACTTGTCACTACAAATCTTTCTTATAGTATTTTTGTTAATGCTGTTGTTTTAGTTATTACTCCTTTTTTATTTTCTTTATCTACACAATTTATTTTAGTATTAAATAAAATTGGAGAAAAAGTAGGTTCTTCCTTAAGCAATCAAAACACATCTGTAGGACAAGGATTAAATTTTTTTTCTTTTTCAGGAGCAGCTTTAGATATTGCTACTTTTAAAAAATTTTCAATAGCAGTTTTAGCAGTTAATGCTATCGGAGCTGCTTTTTTAACTACAATTATTAATAGTGGAGATTGGAAAGAAGTAGGTTTAAAAATAATTTATTATCCTATAATTTCAATAATTTTATATTTATTAATTACTAAAGTTGCAAGTAGTTTTTTCATAAATCTCATACCTGTATAATTTTAAAAAACAGTATGTGAAAAGTCATAAAAAAACAAAAACTTTAAAAAGTATTATTGAATAAATTTATTAAAAATTATTTTTTATGGTAAAAAATTAAATTAAAATAAAAATATATAAGGTGATGAAAAAATGTTTTTTAAAAAAAGAGGTCAAGCAGCATTAGAATTTTTAATGACTTATGCTTGGGCTATTTTAGTAGTTATAATTATTATAGGAGCTTTAGCGTACTTTGGAGTTTTAAGTCCAGATACTTTAGTTCCTGACAAATGTACTTTCAGTACTGGTTTAGCATGTAAAGATTTTTCTTATACTTACACTGCTTCTAATGCTAATATAACTTTATTATTAACTAATGGTTTAGGTAAAACTATAAATGTTAATATGTTGAATTTTACAAGTGAACAAATACAAGGAGGAAATGATCCTACTGCTTGTGGTATGAGTTATTCTCCTGCTATACAAATAGAAAATGGTAATACAGGAATTTTAAATGTAACTGGATCTAATTGTATTCCAACTGATAAAGGAGGAAAGATCAGAGTTAAAGGAAAATTAACTTATAGTTTTACAAATACAGGTTCTTTACCTCATACTGTTGAGGGAGAATTATTCACTAAGCCTGTACAACAATAAAACTAAAAAATTTTAAAACTTTTATTAATTTTATTTTAAATTTTTGTAATATAATTAGAAGAAATATTAACATTATGTTATGACTTGTTATATTTATTATCTTATATTTTATAGTGGGTGATTGAATGTTTTTTTTAGAGTCTATTAAGGAAGGAAAACCAACTTTTGAAGCTCATAAGAATCTTTTAAGATTTGGTTTGGGAGAATATAAAAGAGAGAAAGTAAAAATTAAGATTGGTAAGAAAATTGATGTTTCTACTGGTTTTGAATATCTTAATACTTTACAAAGAATTTTTTTAGATGTTGTTGATGATATTGTTTTAGTTAAAGGAAGGTTTATTGGTGATAAAAAAGTTGTTAGTAAAATTTTAGATGATTTTAATATTGAACCTGTTAAGATTGTTGGTAAAAAGTTTGAAGTTAATTTTAAAATGGATAAAGAAAAATTAAAAGAATTAAAAAATATTTTGTTTGAAAACAATGTTTATTTTTTAGCTAATTTTTCTTCTAAAGATGCTTCTTTGAAGAGTAAAAATAATTTTCCTAAACCTGGGAATTTGGTTGAAAATTTTGCTAAACTTTCAGTTCCTTTAGATGCTAAAAGTTTAGTTTTGAAAGCTTTTGTTCTTCCTGATTTTAATAAATCTGCTGAGATTGAAACGACTTATGTTATTAATAATATTGTTGTTGATGAAAATCTTTTAAAAGAAAATCCTGAAAAAGCAAGGTTAGAGAGTAAAAGAGATTTGACTGTTAAAAGAAAATTATTGTTAGATAAAGTTGAAAGTGAAGATTCTTTTTCAGCTTTAGTATAAAAAAGTTTTTAAACTTTAACCTTTTTTCTTTTTTTATGGAAAATAATGAAAACAACAATCTTATTTTTAAAAGTAATCTTTTGAATGATAAAATTGTTTTAACTACTGCTTTGCCTTATGCTAATGGTGATTTACATTTAGGACATTTTTTAGAATACATTCAAGCTGATGTTTTTTCTAGGACTTTAAAAAATTTTAATAAAAATGTTTTTTTTGTATGTGCTTCTGATATGCATGGTACTCCTATTGAAATTAATGCTTTAAAAAATAATGTTTCTCCTGAAGAATTTTCTGAATCTTTTAGAAAAAAACATATTGATGTTTTAAAAAAGTATAATATTTCTTTTGACGAATTTTATTCTACTCATTCTGAAGAGAATAAAAAGCTTGCAGAATATTTTTTTGAAAAGTTGAAAGAAAAAAATCTTATTTATTCTAAAGAAGTTGAACAATTGTATTGTGAATATGATAAAAGATTTTTACCTGACAGGTTTGTTAAAGGTACTTGTCCTTTTTGCGGTGCTAAAGACCAATATGGTGATGTTTGTGAAGTTTGTGGTAAAACTTATAAAGCTGATGAACTAGTTGATCCTTATTGTATTTTGTGTAAAAATAAACCTGTTAAAAAACATTCTAAACATTATTTTTTTAAACTTTCTTCTTTAAGTGATGAATTAAAAGATTACATTTTAAATTCTGATTTGCAAGAAGAAACTAAAAATTATGTTTTAAATTGGATTAATTCTGGTTTGAAAGATTGGGATATTTCTAGAGACGGTCCTTATTTTGGTTTTAAAATTCCTGGTGAAGACAACAAATATTTTTATGTTTGGCTTGATGCTCCTATTGGTTATATTAGTTCCTTACAACATTTGTTAAATCTTTCTTTGGAAGATGTTAAAAGTTTTTGGAATGATTCTTTTATAATTCATATTATTGGTAAAGATATTATGTATTTTCATCTTTTATTTTGGCCTGCTATGTTAAAAAATGTTGGTTTTAAAGCTCCTGATAAAATTCATGTTCATGGTTTTTTGAATGTTGATGGGGAAAAAATGTCTAAGAGCAGAGGTACTTTTATTACTGCTGAATCTTTATTGGAGAAATATCCTTCTGATATTGTTAGATTTTACATTTCAAGCTTATTAAATGATAAGATTGATGATGTTAATTTTTCAGAAAAAGATTTGATTAATAAAGTTAATCATGAATTAATTTCTAATATTATGAATTTTCATTATAGAACTTTAAGTTTGTTAAAAAAAAGGTTAGATAATTCTAATATTAATTTTAATGATCTTTTTAATAATCTTTCTGATGAAGATAAAAAAATTTTTAGTAATCTTTTAAAGGAAATGTTTGATTTTAATTTTAAATTTTTTAATTATATTTCTAATTTTAAACATAATCTTGCTGTTAAAACTTTTTTACAATCTGGAGATTTGGTTAATAAGTTTATTCAATCTAGAATGCCTTGGAAGGAAGAAGATAATACTTTTACTTTGTCTGTAAGTTATTTTTTAGGTTTGTTGAATTTGAATATGTTAAAAGTTTTGATGCCTTCTACTTTTGATGTTTTATTAAAACAATATTCTTTTGACAATAATTTTTTTGAAGATTTTAATGTTTTTTTGAAAAACAATAATTTTGATTTTGATAATATTGTTAATTCTTTTTTAAAACATAAAAATGTTTTAAATGTTGTTTATCCTGAGATTGTTTATAAAAAGTTTAAAGAAGAAGAGAATATAAAAAATAATAGTGATAAAAGTAAAAGCAAAGAAGGTAAAAATAATAGTAATAAAAGTGAAGAAAATAAAAGTAAAAAGAATAATGAGAATGATAATGAAAAAAATGATAAAAACAATAGAAGTCCTAGCAGTTCTTTTTCTAATGTTCTTTTAAAATCTGCTTTGATTGTTGATGTTAAAAAACACCCTAATGCTGACAAATTATACATTTTGAAGTTAAAAGTTCCTTATGACGAATTAGATGAAGAATATGAAAAATGTAAAGAAGAAAATAATTATGATACTTGTTTTGAAGAGAGAACTATTGTTTCTGGTTTAGTTGACTATTTTTCTATTGATGAATTGTTGAATAAAAAAATTGTTTTAGTTTATAATTTGAAGCCTGCTGTTTTAAGAAAGGTTAAATCTGAAGGTATGTTGCTTGCTGCGGAATTTAATGATAAACTCTCTTTATTAGAACCTGAAGGTTTTGGTTATATTTTTGCTGAAAATTTTAATTTAGATAGAAAAAAAGTTAAAATTTTAAAAGAAAATTTATGTAGTATTGATGACGTTTTAAATTCTAATTTAATTGTTAAAGATAAAAAAGTTAAATCTCCTTTTGGATTTTTAAAAACAAAAAATGGTTTTGTTAAAGTAGATATAGAAGATAATGCTTCTATACATTAATCTTTTTTTTTATTATTATTATTATTATTGTTTTTCTGTTCTTTTTAACTTTATTTTTTTTATTTTGTTTATTCTTTTATGATATTTTTTATATGTTGTTTTTTTATTTTCTTTTGTTTATTTGTTGTTGTTGTTGTTGTTGTTGTTGTTGTTGTTGTTGTTGTTGTTGTTGTTTTCCTTTTGGCGTTGGGGAAAATTTTATACCTATTATTATACATATTCTAATGTTATTAAAAATACATATTTAAAACCATAAAATAATATATCTCTTTAAGTATAGAAATATTTATAAATATATACATTATAATTTTGTTTTGATGGTTAAACTTCAATTTGATAATAACAAACAATACAAAATTACTCTTCCTAAAGCTATTGTTGAAGCTTTAAAATGGAAGAAAGGAGATGATGTT